>JAAZNH010000316.1 GCA_012798365.1 Methanomicrobiales archaeon
TATCTTGCGGATCGACTGGGGTATTATGGCCATGCCTCCCCTGGTGATATCCCGCATTACGATATGCTCCACTTCAGCAGGAGGCGCTGGAAGAACCAGCTTCCGTCGCTACGTCTGGCCGCCATTGAGAAAGCGATCCTTGGCATCAACCGGACTAATGATATTCCCGGCCAGATGGTTCCGGAGTTTTACGCAACATACCAGCAGACGGGAAACTGCGGCCCGCTCGTCCCCATTCTGGAGCATAACCAGCAGGATGTTGTCTCTCTGGCCATGCTCTTCTTCAATCTCGTGGGGGAATCCTATGGCGGTTCCTGATCTGCTGCGTCTTCTCACTTCGGTTCCCTCATATCACAACCGGGTCACCCACATTGAGACAACCGAACCGGATCCCGCCCGGTATGCCGTGCCGAAACGGCCCCTTTCCCCCCGGATCCAGGGATTTCTGGACCAGAACCAGATTCACCTGTATTCTCACCAGTGTGAAACAATTGACACAGCAAGGAACGGGAAGAATGTCATCCTAACAACCCCTACTGCAAGCGGAAAGTCTCTTGCATTCAATATTCCGGTATTTGACGTGCTGGAAGCGGACCCTGATGCCCGGGCTTTGTATCTCTACCCCACAAAAGCCCTGGCCAACGATCAACTGCATTCACTGAATAATTTCAGCAAATATACCGGAATCGCAACGTATCCCGCAATCTATGATGGTGACACCCCCCAGTCAAAACGCGCCACGATCCGGGAGAACTCCCGGATCGTACTTTCAAATCCTCATGAGATCCATCATGTCCTGTGCTGGCACACGAAATGGCGGCCGCTCCTCTCCCATATCCGGTTTATTGTCATTGATGAAGCTCATCGCTACCGCGGGGTTTTTGGATCGCATATCGCGTTTGTCCTGCGCCGCCTTCTCCGCCTCTGCAGGCATTACGGGTCTGACCCGCGTTTCATCCTGTCAACTGCAACGCTTGCCAACCCGGTTGAGTTCGCGGGCAGCCTGACCGGCCGGGATTTCGTGAGCATTGATACGGATGGATCGCCGCACGGAAGGAAACATTTTGTCCTTTTTAATCCGTTCTTCAATGGGATAAGTGAAAAATCTGCACACCAGGAAACAAAAGATCTTCTCGTCTCCTGTGTTAAGGAAAACCTTCAGACCCTCTGTTTCACGGGATCGCGGAAGATGGCAGAACTTGTCACGCTCTGGAGCCGGGAAGATGCAAGGCTTACCTCTCATCGGCTTGCGGATTCAATATCGGTTTACCGGGCGGGTTTTCTCCCTGAGGAACGCAGAGCGCTTGAGCAGCAGCTCCGGAATGGATCCTTACGCGGAGTCGTATCCACCAATGCACTCGAACTCGGGATTGACATCGGCAGTCTTGACGCGGTAATTATCTCGGGGTATCCGGGTACCATGATGTCAACCCGGCAACAGGCCGGGAGGGCGGGACGGAAAGGTGCAGATGCTCTTGCAATCCTGGTGGCTCAGGGGAATCCTCTTGACCAGTATTTCATGCACCATCCTGACCGTTTTTTCAGCCGCTCGCATGAACATGCCATAATCGACCCGAAAAATCCGTATGTCCTATCAGGCCATCTCCTGTGTGCTGCGGCAGAACTCCCTCTGAATGAGGTAACAGACCAGCAGTATTTCGGTCCCGGCCTCCCGGACTACCTGGGGGATTTTGAGGATAATGACCTGCTCCGGAAGACCTCCCGGGGGTGGGTATATTCCGGGCGAGGCCGGGCTGCCGATGCGGTCAGGCTTGATGGCATGCCGGGAGAGATATTCCGGATCCTCTGCCAGGGAAAACTTCTCGAGACCATGGATCGCGGCCATGCATACCGGGAAGCACATAAAGGGGCGATTATGCTTCACCAGGGCGAGACGTATGTTGTCAATGAGATGGACCTTGAAACCCATACCATCCGCGTTACTGCAACCGATGTGGATTATTACA
>JAAZNH010000037.1 GCA_012798365.1 Methanomicrobiales archaeon
CGGCCCTGCCGGTCCTTCACAAGAAGAAACTGGCCGGCATCATCTCGCGCCGCGACCTGATCAGCACCCGGCGGGTGCGGTCTGCCATCGCCCTTGCAAACCATGCCCCCATTGAATCCGTCATGGCACGGGATGTCTGGACCATATCCCCGGACGAACCGGTCAGTGCGGCTGCAGAGCTCATTGTCGGGCACGACGTGAGCATGCTGCCGGTGATGGACGGGGACCGGCTGGCAGGCGTGATCAACCGCCACGATGTGCTCAGGGCGCTTGCATAATCCTGCAGGCGGTTACGGCAAAAAAGGGAAATTCCTATAAAAACCGGGCCGGTTTTTGGGAAGAACAAAACAACCAGGATACAGGAAAAGGAGGCATCAATGCAAACCAATGGCCGGGGCATCAAACAGGGTGACCGGCTCTTAAAAATGCAGGGAAAACGCGATCGCGGCCCGGTGGAGTTCAAATCCCACCTGGTGCCGCAGGAAGGCGAGATCATGGCGATTGCAACTCATGACGTAATCTCCGTCCCGCCGACCCAGACCATCGTAGCCGCAGCCGGGCAGATGACCTCGTGCGGGTTCCGCCGGCTCCCGGTCACGGATGCCGGCACCCGGAGGCTCCGGGGGATCGTGACTTCCGGGGATGTGATCAACTTCATGGGCGGGGGCGATAAGCACCAGCTCGTGAAGGTCCGGCATAATGGCAACCTCATTGCCGCCGTCAACGAGAGCGTCCGGACCATCATGACCCAGCAGCCCCAGACCCTCCCCGGCGATGCCCGGATCTCCGATGCCGTGGAGATGATCCTGACAAAGAAGATCGGGGGCCTGCCCATCATCGACAAGGACGAAGTACTCACGGGTATCGTCACCGAACGCGATGTCCTCTCGGTCCTTGCCGCGCAGCACAGCCGGCTCAACGTGGAGGACGTGATGACCGCAGCCCTCCGCGTCACCGCGCCGGACTGCCCGATCGCAGCGGTCTCGCACGACATGACAAAATACCGGTTCCGACGCCTGCCGGTGGTGAGTGACGATATCCTGTACGGGATCGTCACCGCCACCGACATCATGCGGTACCTCGGGAGCGGGGAAGTCTTCTCGCGCCTGGAGACCGGCAATGTCGCTGAAGTGATGGCCCTGCCGGTCAGGACCCTCATTGCCGGCGAACTCCGGACAACGACTCCGGAGAAGAAGATCAACGAGGCAGCACAGGAGATGCTCAGGCGCAACATCGGGGCACTGCCGGTGATCGAGGACCAGAAACTGATCGGCCTTGTCACCGAGTTTGACCTGGTCCGGGCCTTTGCAGCGGGGTGAAAAAGCATGATTGCACGGGATGTAATGACTGCACCGGTCCATGTGGTGGCGCCGGATGAAACCCTTGCCCACGCACGGAACCTCATGGTGCGGCACCGGATCTCCCGTATCCTCGTGATGGAAGGAGAGACCCTGCGGGGGATCCTGACAAAAAAGGATATCGCGTACCGGATGCGGCAGGGTGAGCCGGCCTGGCGCCGCCGCCCGCTCGACCAGGTCCCGGTGGGTGCACTGATGACAGAGAACCCTGTCACGGTGGCGCCCGATACCGGGATCAAGACGATCGCCCGGCGATTCGTAGAGAAGACAATCAGCAGCGTGCCGGTGACCGATGACGGGAAAGTTGTCGGCATCGTAACAAAAACCGATCTGATGAAATCCGCCCTTGTCCGGCAGCTTGCCTGCCCGGTCCGGGACGTGATGGAGGATGTGGCGATGGTGAACATTCACCACTCGCTTGACCATGTGATCACCGTGATGCAGGAACGCCACGATAAGGTAATCGTCATGCAGGATGACGGGGTGCCAGCCGGCATCATTACCGAAACGAACCTGGCGTTCTCCGCATCCGGACAAAGTCCACAAGGTGTTCAAGGTAAGGAAGTTGCAATACCACGACAACGCAAGGCATCCGGGACCGGCGGGCAGGGCCTGCTCGCGGTTGCCGCGGTCACGGCGGGAGACGTGATGACGAGCCCCGTTATCACCACCTCCCCCGGAACCCTCCTTCCGGATGCCATTGAACTGATGGCAAAACAGCATGTCAACAGCCTGGTAGTCATCGAGGATGACACCGTAACCGGGATCATAAAACGAGATGATATCATCAAGGAAGTGGCGAAATGACAAAAGAAGTTTTTATCAAGGACGTAATGGTAAAACCAACCACCATCGCAAAATCTGCAAAAGTAACCGAGGCCCTGGACAAGATGCTTGATCACGGCATCGACCCGCTCATTGCAGTCAATAACAATACGGTTGTCGGGACCGTCTCCCGGCAGGCGATTGCGGAGAAACTTGGCGCAAAGCAGAACTCGGATATTGCGCCGACCGCAATCCACGTGGCCAGCGTTTTCAGGGAGGATTTCACCAGCGTCTATCCGGACGAGAACGTGAACGTCTTAATCCCGCTGCTCCAGCAGTACAAGCTGGTCGTGGTCTATGACAGCGACCACAAGCTCATCGGGCAGGTCTCGGCAGGAGACCTCCTCAAGAAGTACGTTCCCGAGGACGGGATCAGCAGCGCCATTGATAAGGTCGTAACCATCGATGCCGAGGAGCGTGTCGTCCACCTCCGCCGCCGGATGCTGGATGACAAGATCACCCGCTTCGTGGTCTCCGATCACGAAAAGTATGTCGGGATCGTCACCGAGACCGATGTTGCAGTCGCGATGCGCAAGTTCCGCGAGGCGGTGGACGGCAACCACCAGGACCACCGCATCCGCAACCTGCTCGTGAAGGATATCATGAGCTCCCCCCTTGTCACGATTGACAAGACTGCCACCGCAGCAGATGTTGTCAAGACGATGCTCAAGAAGAACATCAGCGCAATTCCCGTCATGGACAAGGGCAAGCTGGTCGGGATCGTTACCCGGCATTCACTCGTGAATGCCCTCTAGGGCATTCCCGGTCTCCTTTTTTTCTTTCCTCTTTTCCTGCCCGTTTCGTTTACCTGGTTACGGATCTTTATACCTGTTCAAGGTACATGCAGGTATCGAGAGCGGCAAGGTGCAGGCACGATCGCCATGACCGAGATATCCCCCGATTCACAGAAGCGGCAGGATGCCTGGCGGCTTGTCATCCTTTTTGGAATTGTTGCGGCCCTTGGGGATGTTGTCTATGAGGGGGGCAGGAGTGTTGCCGGCCCGTTCCTGTTTACCCTTGGCGCATCAGCATTCACGGTGGCATTTGTTGCCGGGTTCGGGGAGTTTGCGGGGTATGCCATCCGGATCGTGACCGGCTACCTTGCTGACCGCTCAAAACAGTACTGGCTCTTCGTTATTGCCGGTTACCTGATGATCGGCGCCATTCCCCTGCTGGTGCTTGCCGGCAGCTGGGAAGCTGCAGCCCTCCTCCTTATTGCAGAGCGTATTGGCAAGGCTGTCCGCTCCCCCTCAAAAGATGCGATCCTGTCCCATACAACAACATCGATAGGCCGGGGCTGGGGCTTTGGGATCCACGAAGCCCTCGACCAGATCGGTGCCGTTGCCGGCCCGCTCCTCTTTGTGGGTGCGCTTGCTGCCAGCGGGAATTACCAGAGCGGTTTTGCACTGCTTGCGATCCCCTTTGTCCTGCTTATTGCTGCCCTGGCCCTTGCATGGAGGAGCATGCCGGACCCGCTTGCCTTCGAGTCCGGTGAACACCATGAGGGGACTCACCCTGGCATATCGGGCAACCGGCGCCATCTCCATCTCTATGCAGTCTTTACCGCGCTCACCATGGCAGGGTTTATCGTCTTCCCGCTGCTTGCCTTCCATTACAAGGCACTGGGGATTATCCCTGATGCGGAAATCCCGGTCTTCTATGCCATAGCCATGGGTGTGGATGCTGTGGCGGCGCTCATTATCGGCAGGGCATATGACCGGTACGGGACCCGGGTGCTGTTCCTTGTCCCGGTGATCGGAATCCTGATCCCGCTTGTGGCATTCTCCCCCGCCTACCCGTTTGCGCTTGCCGGTGC
>JAAZNH010000038.1 GCA_012798365.1 Methanomicrobiales archaeon
ACACCTGCAAAGGCTTCAGGACCGGCATGCCCGTTCCCCCCGTTGCGGCCCATTCCGGCACCGCCGGAACCTCCGCCGTCGTGTTCTTCTTTTTCGTCGTGAGCTGAATCCCTGGGCCTTGTTTTCAGGTCTGACAGGTCATCTGAATGCTGAAAGTCGTCAGACTTGAAGCAGGAAAAGAACATGCAATGTTCTTTGACCTGGAAGAGGATAAGATTCCAGTCGGAATCTTCGACTGCAAAGAATCCGACCCCGTATAACGCTCAATTGTACGACTTTTGCCTCACCCCCCTTTTTTGATGAGGCAATGAACAGCGAAGACTATCGTCTTCTCGTGTCTCATGTCTTCGACATTCGACATCCAAAAAACACGGTAATTGATCCGGAATTAATCCGGATTTTACGACGGGAATTGATGAGGCACTATGTAGCAACATTACAATCGCTTTTTCCCGTTTGACTCCTACCCCACCAGGTGTGTCCTGACCGGCAAGAGGACTTCCGGACCCCCTCCACCGGCCCACTCACATCACAGAATATCCAAAAAAAGAAGGGATGGCCGGGATTATTTGGGACGGCAGATCTCGTAGATGACAAAATCCGTGTAATCTTTCGTATCGCAGTAACCGCCGGACCAGAACGCAGCCCACTGGCAGGAAAACAGGTCGGGATACGTTACACAGTATTCCCCGTAATTCATGGGCGGGTGGGATGCGGCGTACTGCTCCGGATAGTCCACAACATAATAATGAAAACCTGCAAGACAACTCGCGGCTATCGACAGACAGATCATAAACAATACGAGCCGGGCGAGCGGCGAGCGTTCCGTGGGTACTTCACTCATAGGGGACACTGTTCCTTTTCGCTCTCCGGGTTACACGGCGTCCGATATAAACACCCCTGATTTGAAAATCGGGCGCGAACCAGGGCTGTCCCACGCAAGGGGTTATTCCGGCCCCCGCAATAGTCGGAAAACAAATCCGAAGGTTAATCCCACCCCTGTAACACACCGGTGTTTGATGAAACTCCTGAATGCATCCATTACCGTACTTATTCTCCTCGCCCTCCTTGCATGCAGTGCAGGGTGCACATCCCCGGCTGCACCCCCTGCCTCCGGCACACCGGCTCCCGTTCCGCCGGTATCGCAGACACCGGCAAAGACCCTCGCTACGCTCAATACCTCACAGATGCTCCTGAACGTCTCCGACTATCCCGGGACGGTTACGCTCGTGGGTGAAGGCGAGCGGAATGAGTCAACGGTGCGGGACTGGATGCATAATGCGGGCTGGAATGCCGGGTATGTCCGGATCGTGCAGAAGAACGAATCCGGATCCCACAGCATAATCTGGCAGAATATCGCGAAAATCCCGCTGGAGAATGCCTCGCGGGTCGTTGACTGGCAGGCGGACGGGCTGGTAATTTATGATGCCCGGGACCCGGAGAACGCGAACAGGACCTACGCGGAACTTCCCGTGCCCCGCATCGGCGACAAGAGCCGGGCCGTGAGGGTTGTTGAGGAAAACGATCCCGAACCGATGTACATGATTGCATTTTCCCGGTATGATGTGTACGAGGAGTTGTGGACCAACGGGACAGCCACGGATTACGAGACCCTCAAACAGGCAGCGGTCCTTGCAGCAGATAAGATCCAGTAACTTTTTTTTTGAAAAAGTTTTAAAAAATGTTGAGAATTTTTTTTTAAACTGCCAGAACTGCGCCGGCAGAATATTTTTTTTACGTTTTTTCTCCGAACCGCGAAAGGGCCGTCCGACCGGATCCAGCCGGCGGCCCGGATCTTTTTTTTTGTTATTTGTACCCGTGCACCTTGAGCACCCGTACAGGAGAATCGGTTGGTATCCTTGTGATGCAAACATCCTCCAGGACGTTACCCGGGGCGGTATGCAGTCATGGTATCAAGGTTCATCCGCGTTCAGAGCCACTGGTCCTTGCACAAATAGAGACACTTGAAGTACTCCTCGCCGACAGCATCATAGCAAAACGTGGATACGCAGGCGTTGTATTTCTCCAAGATATCTGTATTCGGGTTTGCAGGAGGATGACCGGCGATGGCTTTCTGCTCCGGTATATCGATTACGTAATAATGCGCCCCGGCAACAAACGTCCCGACAAGGGACAAACAAATCATAAAGAGTACGAGCTGTGCGAGCGGCGAGCGTTTTTCCGATGCTATCATAATTCCGGCCTCAGTATATATTTACCATTTGGAGGACGGGCATATAAACGCTCACAATGTGGAAAAAAAACAGGCAAAATTTTCCCGGCCCGTTCTCATGACCCGGCCAGCCCGAAGGTCCGTGTTAATTTTGACAGTACGACATCAAGGAAAACAATGGCGTTTCCCTGCAGGCGGGCACTGCCCAAGATCCTGCATTGCAGGGGTTCAATCCCGCATCGATTATAGTAAAAATTCATTGGAGATATTTTATATATTCTGACAATGTATTTTTCTCTGTGATGACCAATGCCGCTCAAGATTGTTTCATGGAACCTTGAATGGGCCGACACCCTCCTTCCGGACTCAAAGGCAACCATTGCAAAGAGGGGGCCAGACCCGGCGCGCTGCAAAAAGATCTACCAGGCGCTCAAAGAGATGGACCCTGACATCCTCTGCGTTCTGGAAGGGCCTGCGGGCGTGAAGCGTGCAGAGCAGTTCGGAACAGAAGTCTTCGACGATGAATGGGTGCCAATCCTTCTCGATTCCCCGGGGACAAAAGACAAGAATTACTGCACCGGGGGATGGCAGTGGATCTGGTTCTATGTGAAGCCGGAACTGAAGGACCGGTGCCGGCTCCAGGCGCCGGCCATATGGCAGGAGAAGACAGAATGCAAAAAGTGGCCGGTGCATCTCTGGGGGGAGATGTACACTACAAAGGATCATGAACACTACCGGCATCCGCAGGTGCTGGTGTACGAGTTCGATGATGGACGGGAGATGGAGCTGATCGGGGCACACCTGAAATCCCTGTACATGAACACGAAATTCAAACGCGACGAGAACAACAACATCGTTCGCGAGTACATGAACGAAGCCCTGACCAACCGCATCAAGCTCGCAACCGAAGCCCGGAATGTCCGGAAATATATCACGAAACGGTTCGAGGAATGCGGCGACAAACCGCCGGCAATCATGATCCTCGGGGACTGCAACGATGGTCCCGGCCAGGATTATTTTGAGGACAATTATCTCTTTTACAGCGTTGTCTCAAACCTTGAGGGGAGCCTGATCGAATCAGAGGAGTTCTTCTACCATGCCCTCTTCGATTTCGATCCGGACCTGAGCTGGAGCATCCGGTTCGATGACCCGGTGACGAAAAAATCAGCAAAAGAGAACCCGCTCCTGCTCGACCATATCCTGTTCAGCCAGCCGCTCGCCAACGGTTCGTACCCGCTCCGGGCAGCAAAGCATGCCGGAAAGGTGGAGCACGAGATCTGGGAGAAGTACAGTCCCAACAAGAAGAACATGGTCTCCGACCATCGCCCGGTCTCGCTTCTGCTGACCTAGCGGGAAATCCGGGGCCCCGCTTTTTTCCACCGGCCTTTTTTATGATCTCCTTATGACCTTGCAGCACCAACCGGATGCCCAATGATCCTTGTTGACTGGCAGCTCCTTGACCGCATCTCACGGGGCCATATCAGAATCGATCCCTACGACCCGAAATACGTGCAGCCGAACTCGCTGGATATCCGCCTCGGCAACCACTTTGTCTGGTACAAACCCGGTGTCTCGATGATCGACCCGTACAACCAGGAGAGTATTACCGCAGAAGTGGAGGAGACGCATGCCGACTCGTTCATCCTCAACCCGGGGCAGTTCATCCTGGCTGAGACCCTGGAGCGGATCGAACTGCCGGATAATATTGTTGCAACCATTGAAGGAAAATCCAGTATCGCACGCCTCGGCGTCACCCTGCACCAGACCGGCGGATGGATCGATGCCGGGTTCCGGGGCACCATAACGCTTGAGATGGCCAATGTCAATTCCCGGCCCGTAAAAGTCTATGCCGGGATGCCTATCGGGCAGCTGGTCTTCTACACCACCGAGCGGGCAGAGAAACCATACGGAATCAAGGGCGATGCCAAATATCTTGACCAGCGGCAGGCAACGCTCTCACGCTACCACGCAAACCGGAACTGGTGAGGCAGCACAGCAGAAACCTCAAGCGGCCGGTTCTGCAGTTTTGCCGGGCGTGCAGGTAAATGCGGGCAACAGAACTGCCAGGAGACGGGTTCTTAAGACCCGACGAAACGCCAGAAACCGTTCGGGACCCGGATCTCAAACCGTGCTCCCTTACCATAAACCCCAGTCTCATCAATGCTGATGCCGGTGATATCAAGGATTTCTGCGGTCAGGAAGAGACCAAGGCCGGTATTTTTTCCCACTCCCCGTTTGAAGATCTCACGTTTCTGGGATTCCTCAATCCCGATGCCATCGTCCTGTACCTGGATGATGAGGTCTTTATCACGGGGATGGACCGTGATCGCAATATTCGTGAGAGTTTCCCCGTGCCGCACGGCATTCTCGACAAGGTTGTAAAACACCTTCTCAAGCAGGGGATCGGCATAGACTTCCGTTTCTTCAAATTCGTACAAGAGAGTAATCCCGGACTTCAGGAACCGCTGTTCAACCTTGTCGATCAGGGCATTGATATTCTGCCATTGCGGCAGGTGGACGCCGACTTCCTGGTACTCCCGGGTAAAGGAGATATGGCCCTGGATAACCTTTGTCAGGTCTTTGATCTCCAGAAGAAACGTGTCCTTTTCCGCTGCTGACGAGGTTGCCCGCGCCATGTCAACGCACCCGAGCAGGCCGGTGATGGTGTTGAGAATATCGTGCCGGGTGATCTGGTTCATGAGGTTCAGTTTCTTATTCGCGATATTGATCGCATCCTTGGCCCGCTTCTGCTCGGTCATGTCCCGCAGGATCCCGTACATACCAACGGGTTTTCCCGATATTGCAAGCCGGAGGAAACTGCGCTCCTCAAACCAGCAGATCGTGCCCCATTTATCCAGGATCCGGAACTCCGAGACAAACTGGGAGCCTTTCTCCAGGTCGCGGGAGAGCGTGCTCTCAACAAGGCCGGCATCGGCCGGGTGGATGAACTGGCGAAGGGTCTTTCCCACGATCTCATCTTCCAGGAAGCCGTACTTGTTGATCTGCGGCGAGATGTAGGTGATCACGCCAGCCATGTCCGTCGAGAAGAGGATGTCCGGGGTATTCTCCGTGAGTGCCCGGAATTTTTCCTCGCTCTCGCGGAGTTTTTTGTCGGCAGAATATTTGAACAGGGCCATCTCGATGACGGACTGCAGTTCGCGTTCATCATAGGGCTTGATGATGTAACCATACGGCCCGGTGCACTTTGCCCGGTCAAGAAGAGGCTTGTCTGCATAGGCAGTGAGGTATACTACCGGGATATCAGAGATCCGGTGGACTTCTTCAGCAGTCTGGATACCATCAAGATCGCCTGCCAGGTGGATATCCATCAGTATAAGATCGGGGGGGTTACTTTGGATCTTCTGGAGTGCTACCTCGCCGGCACGCGCAGTCCCGGAAACGGAATACCCCAGGCTCTGCAATGCTTCTGCAAGGTCGTTTGCCACGATCGCCTCATCTTCGACAATGAAGATCCGGGTTTCTGTCATAGGGAGCGTTGCCGGGCTGATGCAGTGGAATAAGTCCGGGGTGTTGGGGCCTGCATCTTTCTAAAATCAGATACGCGGGAGAGAATAAAAAGGAATCTTCTGACAGAGAAGGTTTTTCCCGGCTGACAGCACCCTACAGAACCATAACCTCCCTTCACGGCAGGAGCCCGGACCAGACTTCTCACACGAGCGGAAAAAAACCTGTCGGCCGGTTGCAGGGCAGGTACCAGACCTGATTGAAGGTTACCTCCATATATACCGGAAAAACCCATGGTATACGGATGATCTTTTAGCGGATCGGAGATGAATCAATGCGACTTCTTCTCATTCATTCAGATTACATAGAATACGAAGCCAAAAAGAAGACGAAGATGGCAGAGGAGTGTAAGGTCCTCTCGGATAAGGAGACCGAAGTTCTCACCGTTTTCTGCGCCGTGGAATCGATCGATGAGGAAGACCTGGAAGGCGTTGTCCTCCAGGCTATCGATGAGGTGAAAAAGACTGCCGGGCAGGTTAATGTTGACAAGGTCGTTCTTTACCCGTACGCCCACCTGTCAAGCGACCTTGCATCCCCCGAGACTGCGGTCACGGTCCTCAACGCACTCAAGACCGGTCTTGAGGGCGAAGGCCTGACCGTCAAGCGTGCCCCGTTCGGCTGGTACAAGTCATTCAAGCTCTCGTGCAAGGGCCACCCCCTGTCGGAGCTCTCCAGGACCATTGTCCCGGGAGAAGAGGGAACTGTCAAGAAAGAGAAGAAGGAAGTCACCCACGACTGGTTTGTCCTCACTCCCGACGGGAAGAAGCACGACTACAAGGAGTATGTCAATGACACTCCCTTCGGCTGCATGGTCCAGAAAGAACTCGGTATCGCAAAGCCCGTTGGCGGCGAGCCGGCCCATGTTGACCTGATGCGCGGCAAGGAACTTGTCGACTACGAGCCGGCAAGCGATGTCGGCTGCCTGCGCTGGATGCCCAAGGGCAAGATCATCCGCGACCTGCTTGCGGATTACGTGCTCCGGCTCGTGCTCGAGTATGGCGGCACCCCGGTCGAGACACCGGTCATGTACGACCTTGGCGACAAGGCAATCTTTGAGCACGCGGACAAGTTCGGCGAGCGGCAGTACCGCTTCAAGTCCAACAACCGCAACATGATGCTCCGGTTCGCGGCGTGCTTTGGCATGTTCTCGATCATGCGGGACATGCACATCTCGCCCAACCACCTCCCGATGAAGATGTACGAGCTCTCGACCTACTCCTTCCGCCACGAGCAGAAGGGCGAGGTCATCGGGTTAAAGCGCCTCCGCGCCTTCACGATGCCCGACATGCACTCCCTCTGCCTTGACATGCCCCAGGCCCTCAAGTGCTTTGAGGAGCAGCTTGCCATGGGATGGCAGACCGGCGAGGACTTCGAGACAAAACTCGTTGCCGCATTCCGGTGCACGAAAGCGTTCTATGACGAACACGAGGCGTGGGTCAAGAAGATCGTTAAGGAATCCAACTGCCCGATGCTCATCGAGATCCTCTCCGACCGCGTCCACTACTGGGTTGCCAAGATTGATCTTGCAGCCATTGACGGCCAGAACCGCCCGATCGAGAACCCGACCGTCCAGATCGATGTCGAGAGCTCGCTCCGGTTCAACATCAAGTACCACAAGGAAGACGGGACGCCCGTCCATCCGCCCATCCTCCACTGCTCCCCGACCGGCAGTGTCGAGCGGGTCATGTGCGCTATCTTAGAAAACATCTCAACCCAGGAAGTCCCGGCCCTCCCTACGTGGCTCTCGCCCGTGCAGGCCCGGGTTGTCCCGGTTGCCGAGCGCCACCTTGCGTTTGCAAACGAGGTCTGCAACGCGATCAATGCAGCGCAGATCCGGTGCGATGTCGATGACCGCGATGAGAGTGTGGGGAAGAAAGTCCGCGAAGCTGGTATGGACTGGGTGCCCTACGTCATCGTTGTCGGTGATGAGGAAGCCGCCTCAAAGAACCTGACCGTGACCATCCGAAAGAAGTCACAGCCCAACAAACCGTTCAAGGAGCAGCTCACGACCGACGCGCTGATTGCAGCAGTGAAGAAAGACACTGAAGGAAAACCGTTCCGTCCGCTCTATACACCCCGGAAGCTTTCGATGAAAGCCCGGTACATCTGATTTTTTTCTCTTCTGGGCACCACTTTTTTATCCAGTAACGGGTTTTACCCCCGCATATTCATCAGAATCCACCGCATGCAGAGCGAAAAGTTTTTTGTCTGACACAAAGATTACTTTTTGTTTTAATAAAACAGGGCCAATAATCAAAATATTCCGGATCAATTCCTTTTTTTCTCAGGCACCGGCACCAGGGAGGAGAGCAGGAGTGAGTGGTGAGAACCGGACAGGTATTCTGATATTCCTACTTCTGGTCATCGGCATTCCCTTTGCCGGTGCAGTCCATGACACCACCCTTTTTGTCGGGCCGGATGCTGACTATACTACCATCCAGGCGGCCATCAACAAGGCACATACCGGGAATACCATCATTGTTGCGCCGGGCCGGTATGATGAGCGGATCACCATTTCCAAATCCCTGACGCTGAAAGGCGCAACGGCCGGGATAAGTAAAAAGGGGTACCCGGTTCCGGACCAGTACAACTACGACACCAGTACAGAGAGTGTCATTGCACCCACAACAATGCTCAGTGCACCGGTTGTCACGATAGAGAAAGGGGATGTGACCCTTGATGGTTTCATCATTGCCATGACCGTTTCCGGTTCCTATGCACCGTATGCCCCGACAGAACTGATCCGGATGACGGCCGAGGGAGCTCTCGATAATGTCCGGATTGAGAACAACGTGATCGGGCCCAACACCAACGTGACCCTGCAGGACGGCAATGCCGGCCGCGCCGGGATCACCATCTCCAAATGGTACCCGGGCACCAAAGGCAACACGGTCTATAACCTGCAGGTCCGCAACAACAAGATCTTCGACGCTAAAGGCGACGGGTGCGGCATCCTCATGATCGGGGCGAAGAACACGTCCAAAGACTCGCTCCAGAACCAGTTCAAAGGGGCCATCATCGATAACAACGAGATCACCGGAAACCACCGGTCCGGCATTGATTTCTCTGCCGGTGTGCAGGGAGGCCCGGACCCGGCAGATCACATTAAGATCACGAATAACATCATCAGCAGCACCGGGTGGAACATCACGGACAAAGACAGTCTCAAGTGGGGCAACGGGATCGTTCTTATCCGGATGACGAACCAGCTCAACGATGTCCTGCCGTGGGCGTCCCGGTATATCGACATCGAGAACAACGTCTTCTCTGGTAATGAGAAGAACGCGATCTATATCGGCCCGGTCACCCGGGATGTAACTATTAAAAACAATGTCATTGAGAACAACGGGATGGGGATGAGTCCTGATGGGTTGGCCGGGTTCGGCATCTGGGACGGGATCCGCATCGATCCTGATGAGATCTACCAGGTCGAGGAACTGGCCCGCCACCCGGAACAGGGAACATACAACGGGCAGAAGATCTATGATTACCTGACCGGTGTCACCATTGAAGAGAACCTCATCAGGGATAACGGGGGGTTCGGGCTGCAGGTCACCCACGCCCTGGTAAAGGGCCCGGTGGATGCCCGGCGGAACTGGTGGGGTGCATCATCCGGGCCGTTCAACCCGGACACCAATCCGGACGGGACCGGGGATCCGGTGAGCGCAAACGCCCGGTTCAGTCCCTGGTACGCGGATGCAGCAAAGACACAGACTGCTGTTCCTGCGGGCCCGGCATTCATCCTCCGCGTGGGCGACGGGTATTATGCCACCATCCAGGATGCCATCAATGCAGCGGCTGACGGGGATACCATCCGGGTCGATGCCGGGGTCTATGATGAACGGATCGTGGTTAACCGCTCCGTCACGCTCCTTGGGGCAACTGCCGGGATCCCGAAAAAGGACTACATCGTCCCGGAGGGTTACGCGTACAACCCGGGGGCCGAGACGATCATTTCCCCTTCAGTCAACCAGAACAAGGAGATAGTTGAGATAACAAAAGGCAACGTGGTCTTTGACGGGTTCGTGGTTGCCGGCACGGTTGCGGAGAGTTATGCCGGCTACCCGCTGACCCACCTGATCGGCCTGAGCACGATGAACGCGGATTATACCAATGTGACCATCCGGAATAATGTACTCGGCCCCAATACCAATACCCTCTCGCAGGACGGGACAAAAGGCCGGTCAGGCATTGCCGTCTATGGCCCGGACTCCTACAAAGTGTATAACCTGACGATCAGCAACAACCGGATCTTTGACGCAAAAGGAGACGGCTGCGGGATCCTGCTGCTGGGCTCGGTCAATACGTCAGCTGCAGAAGGCCTTGCGGCAAAATATCTCGGGTCCGCAATTGAGAACAACACGATCACCGGCAACCACCGGTCCGGGATCGAGTTTTCCGGAGGTGTCCAGGGAAGTGCCGATCCCGCCGGCCATTTCAGCATTGCCGCAAACACGATCACCGACAACGGCTGGGGCGATAAGGCCGAAAAGGCGAACCTGAAGTACGGCAACGGGATCATCCTGGTCCATGTCAGATCCGACACCACGACCTACAACCCGCTGGGATGGGGTTCGCGGTACGTGGATATTGAAAACAACCTCATTTCCGGTAACGAGAAGAACGGGGTGTACATCGGCCCGGTGAACCGGGATATCACAATCACCGGCAATACCATAAGGGAAAACGGGGCGGGAGGGGAAGGTTTCGCACAATGGGACGGGATCCAGGTGGATATGGAGGAGGCGTACCATAGTCCCCTGCAGAACAACCCGGCGTTCCTGTCGGACATTCTTGTACAGGACAACCGTTTTGAGGGGAACGGGGACTATGCGGCCCGGGTCATCGGAACACCCTCACAAGGCCCGGTCGATGCCCGCCGGAACTGGTGGGGCAGCACGAACGGCCCGAAAATTTCGAAAAATCCCTCCGGTACCGGGGGCAGGATAAGCACGGAGATCGATTTCTCCCCCTGGTACACGAACGCGGAAATGACCGTTCTCAGTTCAGGAGCAAGCCCCCCGGTGGCATCGTTCACGGCAACCCCGTTTGAGGTGATGCCGGGGGATGAGGTCACCTTCGATGCCTCGGAGAGCGGCCGGCTGAGTACAACAAGCATCCAGTCCTATCACTGGAAGTTCGGGGACGGGGAAGAGTCTGCGTCATCCACACCGGTTATCACGCACGTGTATACAAACCCGAAGGTCTGCAAGGTGACCCTGGCTATCACTGACAACAATGGCTTAACAGGCAGCTCGACCGGCTATGTCACGGTCTTTGGAAAGAAAGCACAGGTCCCGCTCACCTTCAACGGGACAATCATTGGCGGCGAACGCGGGGCCCAGAAAATCACCGTGAACGCGACCGCAAGCGACGGGTCAGTAACCAACACAACCACCGCGCTGAACGTGAAAAATCCCGGGAACGGCTGGGCGGAGATGGTCATCCGGGGCAACACGACCTCAAGCGATGGGTCCATTGTGATCGAGAATATCACGGAGGTTGTCTTAAAAGGGGCCCCGGAAGTCACGACCCTCAACACGAGTGCCGGGGGAGTGGGCGCTGTATCGACATCAATCGAGCTCTCCCTCAGGGAGTTTGCCGACGCACCCCTTCGCGTTGAAGTGACCGAAGGAGCCAATGCCACGGTCGCCAACGCGTTCCAGCTGGCAGCCGGGCCGGAGAATTCCGTTGAAGTTGCCTACACCATGATCATCCACGGATCATCGATGATCAACTCAAACCTCTCCGCCACCGCAGAACCGGTCCGGCTCAACATGAGCGTGAGCGACGAGTGGGTCAGTTCTCACGGGGGCATCTCAGCGATCAAGGTGATCCGGTATTCCGATGACGGCCTGACAAAGGAGACGCTCGATACCCGGTTCCTCTTCAGTGCCGGGACACCGGTGATGGATTACTTTGAGATCATCTCACCTCACGGATGCTCCATCTTCGGCGTTGCCGCACTCACCCCGGTCCCGCAGTCCGCAACTACCGCATCCCAGCCGGCCGCAGGCCCGCCGGTCCAGTATAACAGTCCCGGTGGCGGGAGTGACAGCGATTCAGGAAGTGGCGCTCAGAGCGGTGGACCAAAACAGGAAGAACCAGCAGCGGAGCAGAAAGCACCGCCGGAGAGCGCTGCTCCCACCCCGCAGCCCACCCCCACCCGGCCGGAAAAAGAACAGCGTTCTCATTTCGTCACGCTGGAAACAATGGGGATCCCGGTCTATGACCAGGTTGTCACCATCATCATCAGCGCAGATGATTCGGGAGGAGGAATTTTGGGCGATATCCTGAGGCTTGTCCTCCCGCACCTGTTCCTGGTAACTGCGGTTATCGTGTTCGCCGTCACCCTTGCTTTTGCCATCATCTGGTATGGCGACAGGAACCGGTACTGGCTGTAAGACAAACGGGCAGCCCGGGTCCGTTGTTACGACCGGGAAACAAACGAGGGTTCATTTCCGATAACAGGGGACCGGAAGGCATCGCGGGGAACAATGATCTCAAACCGGACTCCCCTGCCCGGCACCCCGCATTCATGGATGGTGATGCCGGTCATGGCAAGGACTTCCCGGATGAGGAAGAGGCCAAGGCCGGTATTTTTCCCGGTGCCGCGCTCGAAGACCCGTTCTTTCTCCTCAAGGGGAATGCCGGTTCCATCATCTTCATAGAGAAGGTGCAGGTGATCGCCCGCGATACTGCAGGAGATGTTCACGGTACTGACATGCCCGCCATGCCGCACGGAGTTTTCCAGGAGATTGTAGAAGACCTTCATCAGCAGCGGATCCGCATAGATCTCATAATCGCCGGCAGCCGGAAGATTCACCGTAACGGAACCGAGGTTCGCAAGGGAGACCGCCCTTCGTATGACCGGTGAAAGGGGCTGCCAGAAGGGTCTGCGGATCCCCAGTTTCTCGTAATCGGTCAGGAACTCGATCTGTTCGCGCAGGGTACTGAGGAGGGTGTGTTGTTTTGTCATGTACCCCAGGATGACACGGTCGTCAGTCCTTGCCCGGACAAGGTCCACGTAGCCGGTCAGGGCAGAGACCTTGTTGAGCAGGTCATGGCGGGAGATATCCGTGAAGATCTGCATCGAATGGCCGGACTGGTGCCGGTGCACGGCAAGATGCAGTTTCCTGCTGAGATCAGCAAACGGGGCATCCGGGTCATGGTTTTTGCGCAGGTAATAGGTTGCACCATGGTTCAGCGCATCAATGACAACATCCTCCGGTGTTGATGCAGTAAGCAGGATAAACGGGGTTGAGTTCCCCTGGGCCTTGAGTTCCTTTAACAGGTCAAGACCGGTCATCTCCGGCATATTGTAATCCGCGATGATCGCATCGTAGTGCTTTTTCTGGATCGTTCTCAGGGCCCGGTGTGCTGAATTGCAGGTATCGACCGTGAACGGGCCGGACTTCTCAAGATGCAGTTTGGCAACCTCAAGCAGGTCGGGTTCGTCATCAACCAGGAGCACAGAAATCATGAGAAATCACGACAGGACCAAAAGCTGTTCGCTCTCGGTGAAGTACCAATAATTTTATTTTTTCATATATAAGATTTTGGAAATTGAGAACGGGCGATTCCGGCTATTTTACACGAAATTTCCCACTTGGGATGAAAAACTCAAACCGTGCCCCGGTTCCCGGTTCACCCGTTTCTTTCAGGGTGATTCCGGTCAAACTGAGGATCTCGCGGGACAGGAACAGGCCGATCATGGTTCCTTTGCCAGAGGCTTTATTGAAGATCTTCTCTTTTTGCTCGCGGGGGACGCCATTCCCGTCATCCTCAACCACCAGCAGGTAGCCCATATCAGCAGCGGACCCGTGCACCCGTACTGCGGTCATCTTCCCGCCATGCATCACCGCATTCTCAATAAGGCCGGCAAATACCCGGACCAGCATCGGGTCAGCATACACCTCAAGACCCCCGGTCTCGTCCGTGACGGGGAGTGCGCCGCAATCCGCTTCCTTGCGGGCAGCAGACAGGACAACGGACAGCGCCTGCCAGCAGGGGGGTTTTGTCCCCAGGTTCTCGTACTGCTTGGTGAACTCAACCTGCTGGCGCACCGCATTTGCCGAGACCTCAACGCGCCCAAGGTAATCGAGAATCTCGGGATCCCGCGTGGATCCTTGTGCCAGTTCAAGGTACCCCATCACACCGGTGAGCTTGTTTTTGATATCATGGCGGATGATCCCGGACAGGGTGTTCAGTTTCCGGTTCGCCTGTTCCAGTGCCGCGATCTCATACGACCGTTTCGTGATATCATAGGCCGTCATCCTGTACCGGTCATCTTCCCGATCGTACCAGATCATTTCGGCAAAGCGGGCAGTCCCGATGGTCACTTCACGGGTGCAGGGTTCATCAGTTCCACCATTCCCGGATGCAGCGCTGGCAGGGAAATCGGCCGGGATATATGCAGCAGGATCCGACGGCATCCCGTGAGAGCGGAGGACCTCCCGGCTTGCCGGGTTTGCATAGGTCACCTCTCCGTTGGCGGTGATCTCGATAACCGGGAAGGGGCTCTGGGCCGGGAAACGGGCAAGGTGCCGGGCCTGCCGGTCTTCCTCCCCCTGCACAGACGTATCCTGGATGAGGGCAATGATCCGTTTCTCCCCGCGGACCTGGGCCGGCAGGAGGGTGACATGGGCCGGGAAGGGCTTACCGCCTCCCCGGGGAACAAAGATCCAGGAAAATGACTGTACGGAGCCGTTCCCTGCAGCATCCAGGTATTCCCCTGCCAGGTCTGCCGAGGAGCGCCCGCAGGGCTGTTGCCCGAAAGAGAAGTCGCCTCCTGCAAACCCAAGGAGGTCATCCCGGCTGCACTGGAAGAGTTCTTCGGCACGCGGGTTGCAGTCCACGGAGTCCTTTCCCAGGACAATGATTGCATCCCGTGATTTTTCAAAAATCGCCCGGTACCGGCCCTCGCTTTCCCGGAGGGCCAGCTCTGCATTCTTTCGTTCCGTGATGGGGCGGGTCGTCGTGACAACGCCATCGATTCCCGCAACACCGACAAGGTTTGTCGCTATCGCCTCGACATCGATCCAGGTCCCGCTGGCGTGCCGGATGCGGTACTCTGTCGGGATGCCGGGATTCGTATGGCTGAATACTTCCCCGAGTGCACTCTCCACCCGCGGCCGGTCGTCAGGATGGACAAAATCCAGCGGGTTCTTTCCCAGGAAAAAGTCCGGGCTACAACCGGTTATTTGCAGTGTTGAGGGCGAACTATAGGCAACGAGCCCGTCTTTTCCGATGATGCGGATCATATCAGAGGAGTTCTGGATAAGGTTCCGGAACCGTTCCTCGCTCTGCCGCAGGGCGTCCTCCATCTGGTGCCGGAGCGTGATATCCTCTCCCGAGAACAGGATGCCGCTGATCGTTGCATCTTCATTGCGGACAAGGGAATTATGGAAGGCGATGACCCGCACCTGGCCGGTTTTTGTCAGGACCGCCTTCTCGTGGTATTCAACCGG
>JAAZNH010000039.1 GCA_012798365.1 Methanomicrobiales archaeon
TGGCAGGATCCCTTGAAGAGCGGGTCACCGCACGGACGCAGGAATTGTCTGAAGTCAATGCAGAGCTGACCCGTGACATAACCGAGCGCAGGAGGGTGGAGGCAGCCCTTGCCACCGCTAACCAGAAACTCATGCTCCTCTCCCAGATCACCCGCCATGACATCTCCAACCGGGTCTTTGCCATGCTCGTTGCAATCGACCTTGCCCGGGACCATGCGGGTAAGGATGAGGCGCTCATGCAGGATTTTTCCGAGATGGAAAAGACCGCCCACAGTATCCAGGCACAGATCGCCTTTGCCAAGGATTACCAGGAGATCGGCGCCCAGGGGCCGGCATGGTTCCCGGTGGACATTCTTATCAGGAATGCAGCAGGCCAGCGGGATGCGAAAAACATCCAGGTGGTCACGGACGTTGGCGACCTGCGGATCCACGCAGACCCCATGATCGGCCGGGTGTTTTACAACCTCATCGACAACGCGATCCGCCACGGCGGCCATGTCTCCCGCATCACGTTCTCCACCCGGCCCGAAGGTACTTCGCTTGTCATCATCTGCGAGGATGACGGTGTGGGTGTGCCCGATAAGGACAAACAGCATATCTTCTCTAAGGGATTTGGCAGGGACTCCGGCCTTGGACTCTTCCTTATCCAGGAGATTCTTGCAATCACCGGTATCACGATCCGGGAGACCGGGGAATACGGCCGCGGCGCACGGTTCGAGATCACGGTTCGTGAGGGACAGTTCCAGGCGGGTACAACCCCGTCGCCATAATCCGCACATAACCCGGGATTGCCCGGGACGAGGGGGAGCCCGGGCATGAGGCGGGAGCGGGATTTTCCCGGGATGGCTCGCCGCTTCGTTATCCCATGGTCCTTGTTCTCCTTGTTGCAGTGTGCCGGGTTTTGTACCGGAAGTCCGGGGCCCGGCCTCATGACGAATAACAAACGAACGGGTTTTACAGGAACAGCGAGCCCATGGAGATGGTCCTGCTGGTCCGCCGGTCTACAACCATCCAGGTCACTTCACGCTCATCGGCCATGACAAAACTGCCGTAGCGGATTCCGGTATGATCCGTAAGAGTGTTTCCTGCAGTCTCCCCTTCTATGTAGAACGTGTCCCCGGCCTTGATGGTTGTACCCTCAGATCCAACCTGCGTGAAGTTGACGCAGGTCTTCCCGATGTCAGCGGTCGAGAGCGTTGTTTTTTCATCGCCGGAGATGAAGACCACTTTCGTTGTCGAAAGAGAGAGGGGATCCCCGCCCGCGTGGTCAAAATAGGTCCGGTTCTCCAGCAGGTTTACCCGGACTTTAAAACTGGTCTGGGGAGTATTCTCTTCAGAACCGGAAAAACCCCCGGCGTACGTGCTGACTACCGCAGCGATCATGACCGTGACAGCAAGCATCAGCATCACGCCGACGACCGGAGATACGGCGCTGGTATCTTCACGATCAACGATCACTGGACCACCACGTCGTTATCGTACAGTATCTGGCCGCTGGGGACATGGATGATCTTCACCGTCACCACCGCACCGGCAGGAAAGTCCGTGCGAAAATCAATGCCCGGGAAGAGGTATTCCATGGAGGGGTTGTGGGGATTGGTGGGTCCACAGTACCTTGCAGGAGTGATGAGCATGTCACCCGGGTGGAATGACGCCGTTGCGTTGCCAAACCAGTTATCATTTCCGCCGCCCGAGTCCTGCAGCGTGTCGGACCCGAACCGGTTGTCATCGCTGATACTCAGGACCCCGCTATATTTTCCGGAGGTAAAAAGCGGCCAATCGTCGTCCCCGCGGACCGCTTCCTGGCCGCTGAGGTTGCCTTTCACAAGCCGGCCGGATGGTGTCCGGTAATAGAGGACCAGCTGGAGATCTTTTGTTGACAGGACATTGCCACTGATATGCCGGATACTCATGGCAGGGACAAAAAATCCCCCGGAATCCTTCGCTGAGTAAAGGGATACATCAAGAAGCGCTTCCGGCGCTTTCTTTTCCGGGCCGGACAATCCCCCGGCCGCTGCACTCACGATTGCCGCAATCATTACCGTGATGGAGAGCATCAGCATGACGCCGACTACCGGAGATACGGCATCTTCCCGATACGATACTGAAGTCATCTGGTATGGGAGTATTGTATGGCTCCCCTTTTTAATACTTTTATTTCATTTTGTAGCAATTGGTAATTCTTATGAACCGAAAACTCAATGCATGAACAAGGAATAGAGTACATGGTGTTCTGCCATTTGATTATATCGGGTGACCGCACATCCGTATTACAATTAGAAAAATTATTATTACTTTATGTGTAAAACCTTCAGGACGCCTGCCTGCGCAACATCCCGCATTGGCGACAGGCACCCCATGACCGAAAACCACGGGAATTCTGTACCATGAGAGAACACCGGTTTGCTGATAATGCAGTCTCAGAAGTCGTTGGCGAGATGCTGATGATTGGTCTTGTTATCCTTCTCGTGTCGGCATTCGCAGCAGCCCTTGGCACGTTTGCGCCGGCCGCCCGCGATCCCTCGGTGACCATCCTGATGACCCATGACCCGGCAGGGAATGTCACACTCTGGCACAAGGGAGGAGACTGGCTGAAAGCCGGGGATCTGAAGGTGATTGCCGGCAATGATTCATACCGGAACGTGTGCTCATCGGGAAATACCTGCTTTGTGCTGGTCCCAAAAAAAGAGGTCTTTGATCTCGGGAGCAATATCACCATCATTACCGGCATGGATTTTTCCGGCGATGAAACGATCAGCCTGGTAACCCCGCGCGCCCAGGTCTTCTCCGGGGCGGTGAACCATGAAGGATGATGCTGTCGCGCCGGTGGTGGCAGCCATGCTGGTCCTTGCAGTGATTGTAACACTCTTCTCGGCCTGGAACGCCGTGTACCTGCCGTCCCTGAAACAGCAGTCCGAGATAACCCAGGCCCGAGACATTGAGAATGCCTTCACCCGGTTCTCTTCAGATCTTTCTGCTGCTGCTTCACTCAGGAGGACGGCAGGTTTCTCCGAACCCATGCCACTGGGAGGGGGCAATGTAATCTTCAGCCCGGTTACGTCAGCAGGAACCCTCCGGGTCAATGAGGAACCAAAACAGCTCTATTCCGTTACCATCATCCGCGGTACTACTACGCGCTACACTGAACCGGGCCGGCTTGTCAACTTCTCCTACCGGCCCGTGCAGGACTTCTGGACAGACCAGGGATACGTCTGGCATTACGGGTACGTGAACGTTACCAAAGGAAGCCCGGGTAACGGTGCTGATGCAGCAGCACTCTCATCCCCGCTCCAGTACCCCTCCATGAACGAAGTCGCCACCTCTCCCGTGATTACGGCATTTGCCGGATCGCTCATTTCCATGGATGATGAACCATGGTCCAATGCAACCACCAACTGTTCGCGCCTCACGCTCTCTGCCGTTACGTTTCACCGCGAGCCCAAGGCATCGTATACCAGCAGTAACGGAATCGGCACACTTGCCCTTACAGCAGATGTAAACGAGACACCTGTCGGGATCCTGCATTCTGTGGATCAGGACCGGATCGTGATCCGTGTCAGCCGATCTGTTCCCGATCCGTTCTCCTCCGGCCTGTTCACGGCATGCAACCAGAGCTTTGCACGGCTGAACCGGACCTACCCGCACAACATTGCGCATAGCTTCGGGACAACAGCGCTGTACAATGAGACCGCAATCGCGGCAGCCGGCGACCTGCCGTTTGATCTCACGTACCGGCATATTGCGATTAACGTATCGGCAATCTGAGGACAGACCGGATATGAGAGAACGATACGGGTACGGCTGTACAGATAAAACGGACACACTGAAAAAAAACGATCCTGCGGGTTGCGTCTGCCCGGAAAAAAACGTTCTGCACCGGTTATCCACTCCGCACTAATTCCGGTATTCATTGTCCAATCCCCCACCGGCAGAGGTGCGATGGTACCCGGATACGTATCCCAAGAACCAGGGTGGACCTTCGGGAAATTCCGGTACGTTTCCGCAAGCGGCCCTTCACAAGATTCCGTGATCAGGAAGCGGACCCGGTTTGCCAGGGGGATTTTCCCGGAGGGGCCGCAGGGGGATCCATTCCCTTCGTTGTCCCGCCAGCGGGCGAGCACCTGGCGATGAGCGCAAACGAGAGAGAGGGGCATTTAGCCCGTTCGTAATAATACAATTCTTTAAAAAAATCATATCAATTGCTACAAAAATAATAAAGTTTATGAGCAAGGCCGCCCCATCACTGATACAGGGTACGACCGGCCTGGACCGGAAGAACCCGCACCTTCGACAAGGTAAACGCCAGAAAAAAACTGCCCGGCACGGGCCGGCGGGGAAACCGGCCCGGCACCCGGCAGGAGTTGTCTGTCATGAAATCTGTAGTATACCAGGGAAGCCGGCAGGTCCCGGTGGACACCCGGTATGACGAATGCCTGTATGCGGCACCCCGCCCGGCAAAAACTTCACGGGACTGCCAGCATACCGGAAAAGACCTCTTCCTTCACATTGATCGCGAGAAGAACACGACCTTTTACCTGCATCTCTGGTCAACGAACAAGAATACTGGAGATAAGATCCTGCCGGTCTCTGCCCAGAACGCGGAGCGGTACCTCAAGGAGCAAAGGGCTTGTCTGCAACCTGTTCCTAGATAGCGACCCGGTTGCAACACTATACAGATGGGGGTATGGCATCGCAGAAGAGTTCTAAAAACCCCTCCCGTCTTATACATCCACTCAACATTTTTCGGGACAATGCAGGAATACCGGCACCGGAAAACCCTGTACATCCCTTTTTAAAAAAATGAATTAATCTTCAATCGAAATGGTCGTGAGCTTGACCGACTCGACACCCTTATGGGACATGAGTTTTTCTGCAAGTGATTTGAGCTGGGTTCCGTCACCGTGGACAAGGATCACTTCCAGGCATTTCTCATGCGTAACATGCGAGTGGATGGAGGCCTTGATGATGTCGTGGAAATCGTGCTCTACCTCAGTGATGGCCGACAGGAGGTTGCGTTGCTCATGATCGTAGACCATGGTGATGACACCTTCCCGTTCGCCCTTGACATCGGACATCCACTTGTAGTACGTGATATAGGTCCGGATAGCATCGCGGATCCCTTCCGATCGCGACGAGTAGCCGCGATAGTTGAGGATTTCATCGAAGCGGTCAAGCAGGTTCTTGGGGAGCGATATCCCGATCCGTGAAAGGTCGTCTTCCATTGGCATGGATTCACCAGTTATCAGATTATCTTCACTGTCAGTGTATATATTTTTTGAAAAAACAGTGAATGATGTTGTACTTGGTAAGAATATCCGGTTACCCTGCTGCTCATTATTCGCTGGCAAAAATGCCGGCACCCTGATTCCGGGCATTCGCCTTCGTATGCGGGGCGAGGAACCCTGATCCGGGTGTTGTCATGCCTGCAAAAAAAAACA
>JAAZNH010000317.1 GCA_012798365.1 Methanomicrobiales archaeon
CGTAAAACTTAGCCTCCTGGCCGGAAACTCGCTCGTGATAAAACCTGCCTCCACTACACCGCTTACTACCCTCCGGCTTGCTGCAATCCTTGACAGTGCCGGTCTCCCCCCCGGCGTCCTGAATGTCGTCACCGGCAGTGGCGGAGAGGCAGGCGAGGCCCTGGTCACCCACCCGGGCGTGAAGAAGATCTCCTTCACCGGCAACTGCACCACCGGTGCCCGGATCCGCGGGCTTGCAGCATCGCAGGGTAAAGAGCTGATCCTTGAACTGGGCGGGTCTGACCCGATGATTGTCATGGATGATGCAGATATCGATAAGGCAGTTGAAGGGGCAGTCCGGGGCCGGTTTTACAATGCCGGCCAGACCTGCACAGCCGTCAAGCGCCTGTTCGTGCATGACAGGATCGCGCCGGAATTCATTGCAAAACTCAAAGCCCGTACTGCCGCACTCAGTGTCGGGAACGGCCTGGGCTCAAAAATTGACATGGGCCCCCTGAACAGCGCCGCCCAGCGGGACGATATTGCCGGCAGGGTAGAGAGGACCCGGGAGCGTGACGAAGGCAGGATCATTGCCGGCGGTGCGGCCCTGCGCGGGAAAGCCTATGAAACAGGTTTCTTCTACCACCCGACCCTGGTAACCGATGTTGCACCGGAAAGCTGCCTCGTGACCGAAGAGGTCTTTGGGCCAGTGCTCCCGGTCATCACAGTCCCCGATCTTGAAAGCGGCATCCGTGCAGCAAATTCTTCCCGGTATGGCCTTGGCGCATCGGTCTGGACAAAGAACCTTCACACAACAAGAAAAGTCTTTGACGAACTGCATGCCGGCATCATCTGGGTGAACCGGCACCTGACCGTTCCCCCGGAGATCCCGTTTGGCGGAACGCACGAGAGCGGGACGGGACGGGAGAACGGCCACCGGGCACTCGACCAGTATTCAACAACCAGAACCCTCTTTCTGGGCTGGTAAAAAAGATCAGGAATTTTTCTTTTCCCATTTTTTCACGAGCACGGCAATGCAGAGCGCTGTTGCAAGTATCCCGGCCGGCAGGGGGGATTTTTGCGTAGGAGCCGCAGAGGATGGCAAAGCAGCGGTCGTGACCGGGGCTGTACTTTCAAGGGGCAGGGGGGTCCGGGTCACGGGGAGGGACGGAGCCGGGGTGGAAGGAAGCCGGTCATAGACATTGAAATTGGTCGTTGCCTTTACATCAACGGTAATGCCGGACACCGTGACAATGTATTCATCCGGCCGGAAGGTGGATGCATCGATATCCAGCGACCACCGGTTATACCCGCCGGACCCGGGAACGATCTTCACAACCCCGCTTGCACCGGAGAATTCACTGCCGGAATTCTTTGTGGTCGGGGAGAATGACGATGAAGTTACCTCGACCATCAGGTTGTCGCCCACCGCAAGATTGGTGGAGCCGCTGATGGTGAACTTGTCGCCAACCGCGTGGTCCCCGATGGGATTGATCATCGCTGTCGGGGGAGAGACCGTGAAGGTATACGTGGTGAACGTGTCATCGATGTTCTGGCTGTCGATGGCGCTGATGAGTGCCTGTGCACTGTCCGGGCCCTGCAGGCTCCCGCTGCCGGACATCTGGTAGATGCTCATGCCGCCGCTGCCCAGCTGGCGGTTGATGACATTTCCGGTTGCCGCATTGTAATAAACATCGAACTGCCCGTTCATCATCGGGTGCTGGACAACCACAAAGTACTGGCCGGAAGCAAGGTTCTGGGTGTCGGAAGGTTTGAGTTCGAACGTGAATGAGTTGTCATCGCTGACAGAGATGGTGCTTACCTTCAGGTAATTCCGCCCGACAACCCAGACCTGCAGGCCATCCCGCGGGTGGCCGGTTGCAATCCCGGTGAGGGTTACCGGGTCGCCGTTTGCGATAGCCGGGGTCCGCGATGAGCCGGACCCCACCGGGTCAAGGGTCAGGGCAGAACCCACCGGGATAAAAAGCGCAGCTGCTATCAGGATACAGCAGGTGTACAGGATTATTTTGTTCGTATGAGGTATGGTCATGATATCCGGTCCTGTACTCACATAGCCGCAGGGGAGAGAAAAACCTGTTTGTCCTGCCTGCCTTTCAGGGGCCCCGGCAGGGACTAAAGAAAAATCCACACAGTTAGTCTGGGGATCAACCCCGCTCCTCAACGCGTCTGCCGGTGCGTTCCGTGGGGAAATTCTCGATAAGAACGGCACCACGATCTCGTCCTTCTGGATCTGGGACCCCCGGGTCCAGGTGGGCGATAACGTTGTCATGGACAAGAACGGGACGGCAAAAATGTCTTCCGGAAC
>JAAZNH010000318.1 GCA_012798365.1 Methanomicrobiales archaeon
CAAACGAGGCAAGCCGGTCTTTATGGACACCAACACCCTTGGTGAAAAAAAGCCTGGTCGGTACATACATAAGAGCTAATGTTGATAGTCCCGGAGTTAAAATTTTTGGTTGAACCGAATAAAATCCGGAAATTATTCGGGAAAAACCGGCAGAAACAGGAAAAAACCGGGAAAGATCGCATGAACGCATTAACAATTGTTGGTGCGATAAAAATTTTCGCTCTTGCCGGAATTATAAAAAAATGAATCGATTCAGGTTTCTTCACTGAAGTATGCATCTCGTACCGGTTTTGCTTTTTCCCGGGCCCATTTCTCTAACCCAATCTTCCGGATCAGAGCCAGGTTGTACACTTTCAGGTTGTGGGGAACCCCGGCTGGTAAGTTCTCCAATGGCTGGAGTTTGTTACACGGGAGGTCTGAACAGTCCGCACAGGTCTCAAAGCCTTTTGCCATGACACAGGAATAGGTCTCGCACTGCTTTGCACCGTGTTTTCGTCCAAGCGGACAAACCCCGTTTACGCTTCGGCAGCCGCCGCATGCTGCATCGTCATAACTGACACCGGTGTTTTTCATAATACGTTTCCGGATCTCTTCATCCGATTGTGCCAGGTGCACCGGGCAGTTAAAACAGTCGAGACCGCACGGGGCGGTCATGGTGTGGTAATCTGGTGCATTGCTCTCTTCTTTCATGCACAGACAAGATGGGGTGTAATAGAAATATATTTGAAGGTAATTTTACTATACTTACAAGAATTTCCAGTATGCGCAAGGATGAGATCGAGACCCGGATCGTCCGGATAGAAAAAACGCTCCGGGATTTGCAGGCAGGACAGCGGGATATCAGCGAGACCATTGTTACGGAACTCCGTTCATTCCAGTCGCTCCTTATCGAAGAGAAGATCGAGGCCATGCGCCAGCAGCTTGGCCAGGGATACCAGCGGCTTCTTCTTGACCTCGTCCTGTCGGATGCAAAGCGTGAGTTCGAACGGGTATGTCCGGATCCCTGCAATGTCTATGACCGGAAGGAGTGCATAGATATCACCCTGAACCGTCTGCGGGAATTCGGCGAGCGGCTGGACCCGGAGAGTACCGACCAGTTCATCGAAGACCAGGTCCGAAAAGACCGGGAGATGGCAGACCGCTACCTCCGGAACAGCCGGCAGTGCAAAGACTGCCTGGAAGTTTTTTCAGTTGAACGCGACCGGATGATTCATGCGATCCAGGACCTTTCGGCAATCCGGCGTTCTCTGAAGCGGAAGAACCAGGACATCCTCATTTCTGAGTTACCGGATGAGCTGGTTCTCTCATCGATCATTGAACCGCTTGCGAACCCGGTACGCTTTTCCATGATGAAAGCGCTCTCGAATGGGAGCATGTCGTACTCGGAACTGAGTACGCTCACCGGGCGAAAAGGAGGCCATCTCCTCTTCCATATCACCAGCCTTACCGGAGCCGGACTCGTGATCAAATCGGCGTCCAGCGGGCTCTATACCCTCACAGAAAAAGGTATGAGTGTCATGACAATGATCCGGAACCTTTACCGGAGTTGATCCGGCGTCCTCTCATCCCACAATCACTTCAGTATTTTCAAGAGAATATCTGTATACCCCTGATGAGATGTATCTTCAGGATGACGATTATGGTCGATGAGAATCAAACAGGTTTCTCACGGTCAGACCGGCCTGAAATCCTGACCCGGCAAAATGCCCTATTCTGTTCATTGCTGCATATTTCCGGACAATTTTTGTCCGCCCGATTTCTTAGATATCTAAGAGGGGGTTATTGGTCCTGCCCAGACGATGGATATTCTGGGGATCCTGCACTCCCCCAAAGAGACACGCTTCACTCCCCGGCAGGGATTGATTATTGTCGATATACAATCGTGACAACAACGTCATTTGCCCCGCTCTTCCGGGAGAATCCGGAGCAGTTCATCCATCCGGTCGATACTGAAATCGGCATCCGGACAGACCGCTTCCTGGCTGAACCGATCCCCATACCGGGCATACACGGTTCTCATGCCCAGGGTTTTTGCCGGCCGGATATCCCGGTGCGGACTGTCACCAATAAGAAGGGTGGAGCCGGGTTCGGATTTCATCATGTCAAGAGCAACAAGGAAGGGTTCGGGTGCCGGCTTCTTGACCATGACCATGTCAAAGGAGACCATCCCGTCAAAGTATGCCAGCAGGCCGGTCTTTTCAAGGCGCCGCGTTGCATCCCGCGAATGTGCATCCGTGATAACCGCAAGCCCGAGACCACGGTTTCGTAGTTCGGCAAGCGTGGCGTGAACCGTTTCATAGGGAACCAGCTCTGCCACTTTCACGGATTCATACAACGCACAAGCCCGGAGAAACCGGCCATCGACCGGCAGGGAATAATCCACCAGGTAATCCCGGATATTCTCATGCGATTCAAATCCCCGCCGCCCGCTCCGGAAATAGTTCTCATAAAGGTCCCCGCCATCAGTCTTTCCGAAAAATTCCGCAACGGCAGTACAGGCTGCAACCTGTGCCCTGACAAAATCAAATAACGTGTTGTCCATATCGCAAAAAACGGTGGTAACCGGGGGATCCATAACCGGTATCCGGTTGATCATACAATCGTATCAGCATATGGATCCGGCACCTGTTTTTTATAGATGAAATTACCTATCATTAAACCCTGCCAGATCAAATACAGGAAAGGAGGAATTCATATCGCAGAACCAGTCATGGGTCCGATAATCGCTATCCTTATTGGCGCCCTATTAATTGCCATCGGAGTCTATTCTGCAACTACTGCGGTTGCATGGATTGGAATAGTCGTAAGCATCGCGGGTGTGGCAACGATCCTCGTGGGTCTTGCCATGCTGGTTGCGCTGGCAAAAGGCCACGACGCCAGTGAGACCGGCAGGAAAAAATAACTTCCTTTTCCGGCCCGGTGATTTACTGGCACCGGGCAGCACCGGATATTTTTTTTTAAACACAGCAGCCCTCAGGAAAACCCGCGTGTGTTGTGGAAAGGTTTTCCCCCGCGACGAATGAACAATCAAAAAACCAATCAAAAAATCACTCAGAAAAAACGCACCTGCCTGCACCCCGGCCAAAAACCGGACGGGTCAGGTATTTTCCGGTATGCAGCATTTCCACGGGCTGCACTGCTGGACGGCCCAGACTTTGCGACTGTCTTCATCCCGCATGCTGGTGATCCGGATGGCGTATTCAGAATCCAGCAGCCGTACCTGGTGCTTCAGCGCTGCGTGGTAACCGGCTTCGGTATGTGGATAGGTTTCAAGGGTTATCCAGGTAATCGGGTGGGACTGTTTGCCGGAACTCATCTTATAACAGATGCATGCCATGATGCCAACCCCGGATTGTCCATGCGCGTGTGAGGACTTATATTTTTTGCCGGGTGGCATCCGGCAAAACCTTAACCTGCCGGTCAGTCCAAATCATGATAACGATGGTGCCGGTCATGGATGATACCTATCTTGTCGAGATCCGCCTTGCCCGGACGAAATGGCGGGTTAAGAACCAGGTTTCTGCCATTGCCGGCCATTATCACCTGGAAGACCACATGGAGCGCCACCCCCATGTCACGATCTATGGCCCCCTCACCCTGAAACCCGGCATTGCTGAAGACCGGCTCATCACCCTCCTTGGCGAGATAGCCGGCCGGCACGACCCGCTTCCCTTCCTTATCGGTCCTCTGGAGAAACGCGAGGGCATGCATGGCAGTGTAATCGCCTATTCTGTCCAGCCATCCGGTGCTCTTGTCGCACTCGTCCGGACCGTTGCGCATGCACTCCTGCCTATCACCGAGAGCATGAATGCCTGGGATACGCAACCGGAGAAGAAATGGTTCCATGTAACGGTGGCAAACCGGCTTTCAAAGGAGATTGCGACCCGGGCATATGATGATCTCACGAACAATGTTTCCCGCGCGGTTGTGACGCGGCATACCGGGATAATTGCGTGCATAACAACCTGGATTCATTCCGTTTTGCACAACCCCGGGCCCGGGCCGGGCCTCCTTGACGATACCGGGCTGCGGCTGACCGTTATGAAAGGCCAGGATATCCTGGCTGAATATGATTTCCTGCAGAAGACCTGGATCCGGTCCGATCATGATCATAAGA
>JAAZNH010000319.1 GCA_012798365.1 Methanomicrobiales archaeon
GTGCAAGCGATGTTTCGGCACTGATGGTGTCTTTCTCTTTACTGAACTGGGAATATTCTTCAATAACGGGATCATCAGGAGTGAAGATCAGGTCAAGAAAGATCCTGCGCCGGGCCCCGTAGAACGGGATGGCATATTCGTGATCGTTTTTCCCGAGCATCTCTGCTGCGGGGACGCCGGTCATCTCCTCAATGGCCCGGTTCCAGGCGATCACCCTGCCGGAACGGTCAACGGCAAGCGTGGCATCCGGGAGGAAGTTGATGATATCATTGAGCCGCTGTTCAGATTCACTCAGTGCCCCCTCGGCATGTTTCCGGTCGGTAATATCGCGGATGGATTCGATTGCACCGACAACCGTCCCCTGCGCATCATAGAGAGGGGATGCAATAAACCACAGGTATGCTCCCTTTCCCCCATAGAGGCGCGGGATGTAAATCTCCGAGATGAACTTGTCCTCGTTCTTCCGGACAATCGGGTACTTTTTGCGGATCTCCTCCGCATCGGAAAATACCAGGTCGATGAGGAGGGGGCGTTTCTCGCCATAGAAGGGAAGCCCGTATTCATGATCGCTCTTCCCGAGTATCTCCGTGGCAGGGACCCCGGTCATCTCCTCGATGGCACGGTTCCAGGCAATGACGTGGCCAGCCCGGTCGATGGCAAAGGTTGCATCAGGAAGGAAGTTGATGATGTCGGCAAACCGGTGTTCTGAGTCTTTCAGGGCGTTCTTTGCCTGCCGGCGTTCAACTGCGATCCGGATCTTGTGGGCCAGTTCGGCAAACTGTGCCGTGGGATCGCCACCTTTCTGGAGGTAGAAATCCGCACCCCCGTTGATGGCGGCAATGACAATCTCTTCCCGGCCCCGCCCGGTGAAGAGGATGAACGGTATGTCGCGGGCGTTTTCCCGCACGGCCCGTAAAAATTCGATACCATCCATCTCCGGCATCTGGTAGTCGGAGACGATTGCGTCATAGGTCTCTATCTTCTCCGATGCGAGAGCAGTTCTTGCAGCGGTTGTCGTGTCAACGGTAAAATCTCCGCTCCTCTCTAAGAAGAGCTTGCCCAGTTCGCACAGATCGGGTTCATCGTCAACGTACAGTACGGAGATCATACCGGGTTTTCGTTAGTATGGCAATGATACGCCCAACCTATAAAAACACGCCGGTGGGGGTCTGCCGGGAGGCGGGCATACATGCAGGGATGCCGGCCCGGCCCGAAAGGTGGCATGAAGTCCCGCCTGCCGGTCCTCATCCAATCGATTTATTATGAAAAAATGCACCAGTATGTCTATGAACTTCAAGGGAAGCAAAACCGAGAAGAACCTTCTTGCCGCATTCGCCGGTGAGTCCCAGGCACGCAACCGCTACACCTTCTTTGCAAGCGTAGCAAAGAAGGAGGGCTATGAGCAGATCTCTGCGATCTTCTCCCAGACTGCCGAGGAAGAGAAGGAACACGCCAAGCTCTTCTTCAAGCTGCTGCAGGGCGGCGAGGTCACGATCACCGCGGGCTACCCGGCCGGCGTGATCGGGACAACCCTTGAGAACTTAAAGGCCGCAGCCGACGGCGAGAAGATGGAGTGGGGATCCATCTACCCGGAGTTTGCAAAGATCGCGGAAAAAGAAGGCTTCAAGGAGATCGCCCACCGGTTCAAGGAAGTCGGGGAGGTTGAAGAGGTCCACGAGAACCGGTACCGGAAACTGTACGAGAACGTGAAGAGGGGCAAGGTCTTCAAGTCAGCCAAGGTCACGAAATGGCACTGCCGGAACTGTGGGTATGTGCACGAAGGCAAAAACGCCCCTGAAAAGTGCCCGGCCTGCGACCACCCGCAGGCATACTTTGAGCTCTTTGCCGAGAATTACTAATCCCCTTTTTTCGTGTTCAATTATTTAGGGCGATCCACCCGGGCGTTATTCGCACCATCCTAAAAACCCTATCAGTTCGAGGATCCCGCCCATGATGTGCTACTCCGCTCCACCAGACACCGGCCGTTACCCGTGTATTTTTTCATGGGGGTGGGTGTGGGGGGTTGCCGGAATATAACTTTCGATGAATACGTCCCGGTTCTCGATGGTCGCCCGGGTCACACTTTTGAGCACCCGCATGGGTAAGCCGTTCCGGGTCAGGAGGATTCGATCGGCATGATCAAGGGACATATTGAGATCACTCACCGGGCATTCCCCTTTTCGTGCGGGACTGATGAGCTGGTGGCAGGTTTTACCAACCAGCTCGTCCTGCTTAAACCAGGTCATCCGTTCAGCCTCCGGGTTGACGGCAAGGATCTCATGGGTATCTGCATCAACAAGGATTATGCCTGCCTCGATGTGTTCCCAGATCGTACGGAACTTCAGTTCCGATTGTTCCATCTGCCTGCGCTTGTCACTAATCTCCATGGTAAGGACCATGACTACCGCTGCCAGGACCATGAAAAAGCTGACACGGGCTGTAGCAACGAGCGTATCCATCATATCCCCATGAGTCATGAGCATCACGATGGAAAGGTAGATCAGTCCCAGTATCCCGGCATAGATAAGCCCGCGTTTCAAAAACCAGTATGCTGCCAGAATAATCGGGGGATAATAAAGAAGGGGAAAAATCCGGGTAAGTCCATTCATGAGGCAATACATGCTCAATAGGATTACCGCCAGAGTCAGGAATAAGAGAATACCATACCGCGAATAGCCGCCAATGGTTTCCTGGGGGGGTGCGATCATCGGCAGGTAACACTCCACTTCTTGGAGCCATAAATCTTTGCTGCCCACGATGAAAATTCCGATAAGGAAAATAATGCCGCGGCTCCATACTGCAAGACGAGACGGATCATACCTTATTATCCCGGAGCAGCCGGTGGGCCTGCAGCGGAACAAAATTCTCGATAAAAACAGCCTTGCCATTGACCGTTGCCCGGGACACGGTCTTTACTACCAGCATGGGAGTCCCGTTCCGGGTCAGGAGGGTGCGCTCGGAATGGTCAACTTTCTGGTTGAGATCGCTGATCGGGCATTTATGCCGCTCTGCCGGGCAGACGAGCTGGTGGCAGCACCGGCCGAGCAGTTCCTCTTCCTTGTAGCCGGTCAGGTGTTCTGCTGCCGGGTTTGCCGCAAGGATCAGGTGGGTGTCCGCATCAACAAGGATGATCGCTGACTCAACGTTCTCCCAGATGGTCCGGAACTTCAGTTCCGACTGTTCCAGCTGATCGCGCTGTTCAAGGATCTTCATGGTGAAGACCAGCGTCAGGAATGCAAGAACCATAAAGATGCTGAACCGGGCTGCGGCGGTAATCAGGTCCAGCGGGGCCCCGTGGGAAAAATAGAGGACCGCTGAAAAATAAGCCAGTCCAAGTGCTGCAGCATAATAGAGTCCCCGCTGTAAAAACCAGTACGTTGCAAGGATGATTGGGGGATAATACATGAGAGAGAAGATGTCATAGAGCCAGTTCATCAGGCAGTAAATGGTGACCAGGATCACGGCTATTGTCATGACCAGGAGGATGACATACCGGGATGGACCGGCAAGCTTCGCAAGAGGGACCCGGGAATCCATGGGATATGTATCACTACCAGTTTTTGGTATAAAAACCTCGCGTCACCCGCCAACCAGGGTTCTGCGGTTCATGGGATTGGACATATAAACCCGGGTGAGAGACCTGGGCCGCCCTGAAGGGAAGCAACTCATTCCTTCGTTCTGAATGCCGGGGCGGGAGCTTTCCCGGCAAACTACCCTGCAAACGCCGGTAGAATGACCCATACTTTTATTAGCCATGTGCAGGATGCATTACATACCTATGACTTGCCGGAACCTAGGCGGGTCGCATGAGTCCGGCCTGTCTGAAGTTGTTGGGTTCATCCTGCTGATCGGGATCATCGTAGCAGCATTCGGTGTGTACCTCACCTATTTTGTCCCCCTCCAGGGAAGGAGCAACGAGATCCAGCATATGACAAAGGTCAAGGATGCCTTTGTGGGGTACAAGATTGGGATAGATTCCCTCTGGGCAAATGCTCATACTGATTCCATTATGAGTACCACCATTCCCATGGGGACTTCCGGCGGCACTATGGAGGGGAGCCTTGCATTCCTGCCGATTGCTTCTCCGGTTGCATCCAGCGGGAGAGTCAGGATCAACCACCGTACTGATAATCCCGAGATGATACGGATAACATCGTTTTCCTATATCCGGAACCAGACAACGAGAAAAACCGATCCGGAGACAATGATTACCGCGACGAATCTCACCATGGCATACCCGAACCCGCCGGATTCTTTACTGATCCGCATCTCCGGCATCACGACCATCAGGGCAAACACCAGTCCTTCGCGTGCCGTGATTATCAACGGCACGGATTCCTATGGAATACCCTGGATGACGTCCATCAATATCACACCGAGGGTAACCTATTCATTGAAATATGCCTGGGCAGCAAAAGCGGATTGTCCGACGTCTTCAACAGTCGATGAGATCATTTACATGGGAAACAACCCGGCAACCGCAGATTGCCTTGTCCCGTACTATCTTACCAACTACACCCGGACGGACATCTCGTTATCCGTCTGGAAAAACAACACCAATACCCTTTCAGATTTTATCATCTACAAGGGGATCAGCACCTCACCTGCGGATACATACATTGTTGATCTGCTGGATACTCCCTATGGCCTTGACGGGAACATACAGAGAACCACATCGATTGAGTCGCGTATCTTTGATCCCGGGAACGAGGGGCTGACTGCCACGACTTCCGCAGGATACGGCTACCAGCTCCAGCCGGGATTTACCTACGCAGTGCCCCTAGGTTCTCTTGAATACACGGCATCGAACCACTACTGGATTCCCCAGACGTACTATTACCAGATGGGAGGAGTCTTCCTTGTCCAGAGTGATGGCCAGTCTCCCGAACTATCGCCTTCAATCTCCTTCCAGTACGACCCGGACCGGTCCGGCCTTATCACGGCCAATATCGATGCAATCGCATTCGATCCGGGGAATAATGCAAATATTGTCGGAACCTCACCGGTCCAGATCGGTACCCAGCTGAAAGGGGATTCCGGGGCCCTGCCGTATGCTGCCCTTACAGCAAATACCATGAATATATCCATCAACATCACGACCGCCCCCCAGGATACCCATGCGAGAACGATGTGGGCACAGTATCTTGAGGAGGCTGCCAATAAAACCGGGCGGATACCCCGTGATGAAGGACTGTACACGGTCGGAAGCACCTCCACGGGGGCATATATCACGCTCACCGGAACCTATGACCCGCAAAAGGCGGGAGGCGTTTCTGCGGATTCGCCGGATATTTTACTTAAAGTGCGGACGGTGAACCTGACAGCATCGGTGCAGGGGACCGGGGGTGCATGATGACCACCCGGGGATCACGCCATGATCATGCGGTCTCAGAGCAGATCGGTGCAGTGTTGCTGGTCACCGTAGTAGTGATGCTGGTAGCTGTTGTCGGTGTTATCCTGACTTCGCAGTCACCTCCGCAGAAGATCCCCTCCATGAAAGCCTCCATCTGGAACGACAGCCAGAATATTTACCTCAGGCATGGAGGCGGGGATGCACTCTCCGCCGGCGATATTAAAATCTATATCGACGGACAGGACGAAACAGCGAATTTCTCCCTCAGTACAGCCCCCGACGAGGACTGGCAGAGCTGGCAGATTGGCAAGATCCTGGTCAATCCCTGGGGTTCACGGCCCTACACCAGCATCCAGGTGGTGTACACCACCGGATCTTCAGGTGCGATCCTTGCATCCTCAGGGTCAATCTTCAGTTCATCCGGTGCCGGACTGGGAGGAGACCATATCATCACTGCTTCAGCAGGGACCGGGGGGAGCATCAGCCCTTCCGGGGAAGTCACGGTACCGGATCTCGGGAGCCAGATCTTCTATATCACCCCTGATGACGGGTACAATGTCACCAATGTAGTTGTGGACGGTGAATCCCAGGGGGTACTCCTGAGTTATGAATTCAGCAACGTGGTAACAAACCACACCATCATGGCAGCGTTCCTTGAGGAGTACACGATCACGGCCTCTGCATCGGCAGGAGGAACAATCACTCCTTCGGGAGTGATCACGGTCGGGTATAATGGCAACCAGTCCTTTACCATGGCCCCTGATGCAGGCAAGATCCTGTATGATGTGCTGGTCGATGGGGCTTCAGTCGGCCCTGTCACAACGTATGAATTCACGAATGTGCTTGCCGATCACACCATCGTCGCATCCTATACCAATATCCTTCATTACATCACGGCAACCGCGGGTACGGGAGGCACGATAACACCGGCAGGTACGGTGGCAGTACCGGAGGGCACGGGCCAGACCTTTACGA
>JAAZNH010000320.1 GCA_012798365.1 Methanomicrobiales archaeon
AGTAATTCTTGCCGGCCTCCTTATCGCAGCGGGCATCTTCGTCCTGAAACCCGGCCGCAGGAATCCCTGATAATCTTCTTTTTTCCTCATAACCTCTCCCGTTTGCCATCAGCCGTCATGTTCATTCCGGCCATAAGGTTTTTTTAACAACAACCAAACCTGATCTCACAACGGAGATCATCATCGTGAAAAAATTCTCATTTGTTGCCCGCATGCCCGATACCCCGGGCTCTCTGCACCGCGCTGCAGAGATCATAAAAAAATACAATGGCAACATCAACCGGATCCAGTTCGATCGCCGGATTGATCCGGGAACCGTCTTTTACGAAGTTACTGCAACGGATGACGCATATGCCGGGATAACCCGGGATCTCAAGGCAATCGGTTACCTCCAGACCGCGTTAAAACCCCTGGATTTTTTGAAATTCACGGTAGATATGCCCCACACGCCCGGAGCACTCCATGAATTTCTGAATTACACAACATCTGCCGGGGCAAATATCGCTTTTATCGATTTCGATGACCAGGGACTGCATCCCAACCGCCTCACGGTGAGTATCAACTGCGAACAGAGCGATGCAGTCGGAAAACTCCTTGACCAGCTCAAATCCCGGTACCGGCTGGAGATCCTGGAATATGACAAGACCGGCAAGCACCTGGATGACACCGTCTTTTATGTCCGGTTTGCCCAGAAGGTCCGGCAGCTGATCGGGGAATCGGAGGACCAGTTCATCCTGTCGTTCCTTGCTGACACCAATCACATGGCACAGGAACTCATGGACCGCGGGTGTGACCCGCATAAGGCCTTTGACAGTGTGCTCGATACCGGGCAGTCCATGGACCGGACGAACGGGCCGGGTTTTTATGCCGAGATCCAGAAATTTGCAATAACGGACACGGTGACCCTGCACTGCTTCCAGCCTCCCTGCGGGGGAAGCCTGTTCCTGCTGAGTACCCCGGACGAGATGGTGATAATCGATACCGGGTATGGCATTTATCACGACTCAATCATGGACATGCTTGCTTCCTACGGACTCTGCGATACTACCCGGTTGTCACGGATTATCATCACGCATGCAGATGCCGATCACTGCGGGGGAGCCGGTTTCTTTACCGTCCCGGTCTTTATGCACGAAGGGACCCGCGACATCATCCGGACAAATAACCGTGCGTACGGTTCCCGGAGCGATCACGCAAGTCTCGATGAATTTTACACCCGGATGATCAACCTCTTCTCACGGTTCAACATCCCGTCCGATATCAGGTGTTTTGGCAAACCTTCCGGGACACTCCGGGGCATCTTCCCGGTGATTGGAAAGGTTTCCCTTGGTGATCTCGACCTTGAAGTGCTCGACGGGCTGGGCGGTCATACCCATGGCCAGGTCTTCCTTTACTCGCGGGAACGCGGCGTACTCATGACTGCAGATAGTGTCATCAATTTTGCAAGCATGACAAAAGAACGGGCAGATTACAGTTCCCTTGCAGCATTCCTTGTCACATCCGTCAATGTCAGCAGCGAGTATGCAACAAAAGAGAGAAAAGCCCTGCTTGCCCTTGCTGATGAAACTGACAAATACCTTGCACCATCGGGACGCCGGTGCCTGATCTGCGGCGGACACGGCGCGGTGTCCGTTCTGGAGAACGGGAAACTGGCAGTTGCCGGCACGATTGAGCATTATTGTGTAAAAAAAGACTGATAGTGTTCTGCAGGGCATAATACCTGCGTCATCTTTTCATAATGAAGAGAAAACAGGATTCAGAAACGCTGCCTTCCTGGTCACCTGCCTGAAATCGGCCTTTGGTCCCGGGCCGGTTTATTCCCCTTTTTCGTAATTGGTGACAATAATCTCAAACATGCCGGTCCGTTTCTGCCCATTGCAATTGATGAACCGTTTTGCTTCTACTGTGTGGATGTGAAAATCCGCATAGAGTTCCTCAATCTCCTCAACCCGGGAATTGCTCAGCATGACCTTTGCCCCGGTATCAGAAAGACGGCCATACAGCCGGGCCAGCCGCTCCTGGTCACGAATGGTGAACCCGCCGGTTGTATAATCCGTAAAAGCGGCAGTCTTAGATACCGGGTGATAGGGCGGATCAAAATAGATAAAGTCATCCTGGCCGGCATTTTTTACCACGCGGGAAAAATCTGCGTTTATTATGGAGATGCCCTGCAGCATCCGGCTGAATCTCTGCAGGCTGGCAGGTGAGGGAAGACTGAGTTTTTTGTGACGGCCGAAGGGGACATTGTAGTGTCCTTTCCGGTTAACCCGCCACAGGCCGTTGTAACTGTGTTTGTTAAGGTAAATCAGGAGTGCCGCTCGTTCAACCGCGTGGTTCTTTGAGCGTGTGCCGGGAGCAAGAGCATTAAATTCAGTCCTGAGGCGGTTAAATGAACCCTCATCATTCTGGAATTTCTCCTGTTCCAGTTCCCCAGAAAGTGCATCCGGCATATCCCGCACAACGGTGTACAGGTTGACCAGTTCCGGATTCTTATCCCCGATGACAGCAGTACTGAGACGGTCCAGGTTGGCAAGTTCAACGAGCAGCGCCCCGCCACCGATAAAGGGTTCGTAATAGGTATCCCACCGGGCCGGCAGCAGGCTGACAAGGTGGGTGCGGAGCTGGCGTTTGCCGCCAGCCCACTTAATCAGGGGCGTTATCACAGGTACGTAGTTGGTGATCTTCCCATATAGATCTTGCCCGGATTGGCCTGACGGGAAAATTTTGGATCCAGGAAAATATTCACCCAGGTCCTGCCCTTTAGAAATCCTCATCTGCTCCGCGGATACATGATGTGTGAGAGAATCATGGAAAGCCACAGGGTACAGGAAATGATGCGGCTGATGGCATCAAAAATCCGGTCCATTGCAGGAACGATCTCTGATGACGATGTCGGCAGGTTCATTGACGAACTGCTCAATGCAAAACGAATCTATGTCATAGGTGCAGGACGATCCGGTCTTGTTGCCAAGGCTTTTGCCATGCGCCTCATGCACCTCGGTTTACAGGCATATGTTGTCGGGGAGACTATCACACCCGCACTTCACAAGGGGGATCTCATGGTCTGCTTCTCGGGTTCTGGCAGGACCAAGACCATTGCCGAGATTGCCGAGACTGCCAAAGAGATTGGGGGGCACATCTGCCTCATCACCTCCAATGCCGATTCCCGGATCGGAAAGATCTCTGACTGTGTTGTCATCATCGAGCACCAGCGCGACGCGGTTACGGACGATGCTGCAGAATTCGAGATACGGCAGATGATGGGCGAACACAAGTCGTTTGCGCCGCTTGGCACGCTTTTTGAAACCGCTTCCATGATCTTTGCCGATGCCGTGATCTCACGCCTGATGGAGATCACAAAGACCGATGAAAGTGCACTGAAGAACCGCCATACCAACATTGAATGAGGAAGGGAAATGAAACTGAACTTCTCCAGCCGTATTACCGGCATAGAGATTTCCGGCATCCGGAAAATCTTCGAGGCAGCCGGCCCGGGTTCAATCAATATGGGCCTCGGCCAGCCGGATTTTGACACACCGCAGCATATCAAGGATGCCGCGATCAAGGCAATCCAGGAGGGAAAGACCGGGTATACCACGAACAACGGTCTTCCGGAACTCCGGACTGCTATCAGTAAAAAATTCAAAAATGAGAACGGGATCAAGTATCACCCGGACCAGATCATTGTTACCGCCGGCGCAAGCGAAGCCCTGCACCTGGTAATGCAGGCCATGCTCAATAGTGGTGACAGGGTTCTTTGCCCGGACCCGGGTTTTGTATCCTACGCATCACTGGCAACCATGGCCGGGGGAAAACCGGTCAGCGTGCCCCTGACAAAAACCCTCCACATTGATGTCGAGAAGGCACAAGCCCTGATGGATACGGCAAAACTCCTCGTGATCAATTCCCCCGGCAACCCGACCGGGGCTGTTGAAAGTGAAGACTCGCTCAGGGCTCTTGTTGAATATGCTGCTGACAAGGGCGTAACGGTCATCTCCGATGAAGTGTATGAACATTTCATCTATGGGAAAAAGCATGTCAGCGCAGCCAGGTTCGGGGATAATGTCATCACCATCAATGCCACAAGCAAGACGTATGCAATGACCGGCTGGCGGCTCGGGTACCTCGCGGCATCCCCGGATATCATCGCCCAGTGCATTAAGATTCACCAGTACTGCCAGGCCTGCGCAACTTCAATATCCCAATACGCTGCCCTTGCGGCATATGAAGGCGACCAGGGCGCGGTAAAAACCATGCGGGACGAATATGAAGCAAGGCGCGATCTCATCTGGCAAGGGCTTACCGACCTTGGTCTCCCGTTCCCCCGGCCGGAA
>JAAZNH010000040.1 GCA_012798365.1 Methanomicrobiales archaeon
AAGAGTACCATAAGATGGTCCAGATGAAGGATGGCCATTTCAAATTCGAGCGCCCGACTCCCCCGAAGGTGGGCTTCTTCCTCTGGCTGGAATCGATACAGCCAACCCTGGGAGCCCGGATCACGCTCCAGGTGATCAATGCATTTACCATCCATGAGCAACGACGACGGGAACATCCCGAACCTGCTGTGCAGGGAAGAACCGGATAACGGTCCTGTTTTTCCCGTTTTTTTTGATTATCATTGATTCCCGGCATGCTGGATGAAAGTATTTTAAAAAACCTGCAGAACATGATATTTGCGGCTGAATTGTGCCGGAAGCAGTTTTTTACCCCGGTGCGGACGTCTCATCCTGTCCGTTCCACACATGAAGAATGATCCGACTCTGGAAAATATTGCATCTTATGTGAGCGGTATCACGATAATATCGCAGTCGAGAAATTCTTTTTTGCAGGTTGCGGTAATCAACCGGATGAGGTCATCGGTACGGGAATTTTCAGGAACCAGTTCGATCTGGATCCCGGGAATAAGGTCTGAATGCTGGGAACCCCGGCAAAACCGGAGGGGGAACTGGTTTTTCTCCCGCCGTATTTCCACCGGAATTACCGAAAAAGAAAGAAAATTGTTCTCCTCAAGCGCGTTCCGGAGGAATTCAAACTTTTCCGGCAGGAAGAACACTCTTACCAGCTTTATTCTGTCCGCCCTCCTTTTTCACTTCCTGCCCGGCTTTTGCAAGATCCAGCCAGACCATCATCTCTTCATCCTCGACACTGGTGGTGAATTCCACCGGGTTTGGTGACAGCTGGCCAAACGTACCGCCCATCGCGGCTTCCTGCAGGATCTCACCGGTACGGATACGGATGACCCGCTCCACCGGCATGACAAAGATCCTGCCATCGCCTACTTTGCCGGTCCGGCAGGCTTCCGAGATGGTACTGATGACGCGTTCGACCTTGTCATACTCAACAACAATCTCGATCTGGATTGTTGGCAGGAGGTCAACGGTCATGTGACCCCCGCGATACTCAAGGGTGATTCCTTTCTGGTCGCCCCGGCCCTGGACTTCCGTTACGGTCATCCCGGTGAACCCGTTTTCCTCAAGGGCAGCTTTTACAAACTCGAACCGTTCCGGTTTGATAACCGCTTTGATCATTTTCATGGTGTTTTCCCTCCTCAGCAGCGTTCTCCATGCTGCGATATGTCAAGGCCGACATACTCCTCTTCCTCGGTTACCCGCAGACCGATGGTCTTGTCGATGGCAATCGCCAGGATATACGTTACGACGAACGCATAGATCATGGCTGCGAATGCCCCCGCAGCGTTTGCAATGAACTGGTGGACATTTCCTTCGATAAGTCCGGATGCCCCGTTGATTGCAGCGACTGCAAAGATACCGGTTGCCACTGCGCCCCAGAGGCCGCCCATACCGTGGATTGCCCATGCATCGAGGCTCTCGTCAAGTCCTTTGCGGATCCGCCAGAGCATAACCCCGTAACAGATGATCCCGCCGATACCACCAATCAGGATTGCTGCCATCGGTGTAACGAACCCGGCTGCAGGAGTGATCGCAACCAGCCCTGCTACTGCTCCGCT
>JAAZNH010000321.1 GCA_012798365.1 Methanomicrobiales archaeon
CATCTCCTGCGAGAGAAAGAGCCCGAACCCTGAGTGTTTCCCAAAGCCCCGCTCAAAGAGGTGCTCATGGTCGGCCGGGGCAATTCCCGCCCCGTTATCTTCGTACGTGATGAACAGGCGGTCGCCGTCTTCCCGGGAGGAGATGCGGATACGGTTCATCTTTTCCCCGCCATACTTGAGGGAATTGTCGATCAGGTTGTAAAAAACCTTCTCAAAGAGCGGGTCTGCCAGGATCTCAAGGTCCGGGTGGTCCACTTCGACTACCACTTCACCCAGGGATAACGCACCTTTGGCAGCGATGATCGTGCTTTTCACGTTTTGCCAGGCCGGGGCCTTGACCCCCATGTCCTGGTAATCGCGGGTAAACGTGATCTGGCGCTCGATATTCAGGGTCGCTTTCTCGCTGCGGTCAATGTAGTCGGCAAGAGCCGGGTCGATTGTCTTCTTTTTCACGAGCACGAGGAATCCCTTGAGGATCAGGAGCTGGTTGATGATATCGTGGCGGGTGATGGAGGAGAGGAGGTTGAGTTTTTTGTTCACCTGCGTGAGTGCCTCCTCGGTACGTTTCTGCTCGCTGATATCAATGTAGGAGGCAATCGATTTTTTCATGCCCGGGAGCATGGCAATGGACACGTACAGGGTCCGGACCAGGCCGCTCCGGTTTAATCCCCGGAAGGTGTAGGTGGCCGGTGCCGATCCTGGATCCAGGCGCCTCTTCTTATGGTACTCTTTTAACCGTTCGAGATCGTCCGGGTGGGTCATCTGCATCCAGCCAAGATGGCCTTCGATCTCCTCCTTTGTGTACCCGGTCATCTGGCAGAACTCGGCATTGGCCTGGTCAATGATCCCGTTCTCGTTGATGATGATAGTAGCTGTGCCGGTGTGATTGAAGAGGATGCGGTACCAGGCTTCGCTGTCCGCGAGCGCCTGCTGCATCCGGGTGCGTTCGGTGATATCCTCGATGGCCCCGACCATGAACTCCCTGCCCGACGTGTCGGTGTACATGGTTGAAGTCGAGATGATGGTAACCCTGCCGTTGTCAGCCGGCCGGGTGATAGTGAGTTCCTCCACCCGGGGGCCATGGGTTGCGAACGCTGTTTCCACCCGGTCCCAGTGCCGGTCGGCATCCTCCCCTGTGAAGAAGTGACGGTGATTTTTCCCCAGGATCTCCTCACGGGGTTTTCCAAGGAAGCGGCAGTAGCTGTCGTTGACAAGAACGAGCCGGTGGTCGCGTGAAAGAACATAGACCGGGAACGCGATCGTGTTGATGATGGCAGCCAGGTTCCGCTTGGACTCGAGTTCAAGCTCAAGGTGCATCTTCTCGACCTGCGTCTTCCGGTCGCGGATCTGGTTGTGCAGGATAAGGCAGAAGACCCCGATAGCAATGGAGGTCATGATGATCATGGGAAGGGCGACGTTGACCGTTACGGTCATCCACTTCTCGTACGCTTCCCCGCCCAGGATCCGGACAATGATGGCAACTGCCGATATCAGGCTCTCGGCAAGGAACGTGACAATGACGGCCTTATACACCGGTGCCAGTTCGCGGTTGCTGTAATGATAGACAAGCCCGCCGATGATCCCGGCAGCAAGCGGGCCGAGTGCAACGGCCCAGACATTGGTGCCCCCGACCGAGAGGCGGTAGAGAAACCCGATGATACCGGCACCAATGCCGACATACGGGCCGCAGGCAAGACCTCCGGCCATCGGCCCGAAGTCGCGGATATTGACATTGGCCGTGTAAAACGATATCCCGCTGCTCATCCCGTAGATGGAGAGCAGGCCAAACACCGCGGCAAGGAGGACCTGGGTTGCGATGGTGGTGCGGTGTTCGAGCACTTGTTCATAGAACCGGCTTTTGGAAAAGAGGTATGCAAAGAGGAAGACGACACATGCCATCTGGAAGAGCAGGACGAATTCCGCAAGCAGGGTCACCGCCATGTAATGGAATACTGCCACGGATCTAATATAGTTATTGAGGGTCTGGTGCGCAGGTATAACAAGAGAAGGTCATTTGTGCACCGGGTCATTCTCCTCTGCAGGTGAATCAGGGGCGATGAACCGGAACATGCCCTGCGGGACCGTGATGGTGAACCGGGCTCCCCGGCCCGGGGTGCCGGTCTCCTCGATGGTGATGCCGGTGATGGCCAGCATCTCCCGGGAGAGGAAGAGGCCAAACCCGGTGTGCTTTCCAAAACCCCGTTCAAAGAGATGGATATGGTCTTCCGGAGAGATCCCGGCGCCGTCATCCTCATAGGATATGACCATGGTATTGCCGTTCACCTGGGACGAGATCCGGATTGCGGTAAGCCCTTCGCCGCCATATTTCAGCGAATTGTCGATCAGGTTGTAAAAGACCTTCTCAAGGAGCGGATCGGCTGATACCTCAAGGTCCGGGTTATCCACATCGACCGTGACCGTGCCAAGCGACAATGCCCCTTTTGCCCCGATGACGGTCTTTTTGACATTCTGCCAGACCGGGGCCTTGACCCCCATGTCCTGGTAATCGCGGGTGAACGTGATCTGGCGCTCGATATTCAGGGTCGCTTTCTCGCTGCGGTCAATGTAGTCGGCAAGAGCCGGGTCGATTGTCTTCTTTTTCACGAGCACGAGGAACCCTTTGAGGATCAGGAGCTGGTTGATGATATCGTGGCGGGTGATGGAGGAGAGGAGGTTGAGTTTCTTGTTGACCTGTGTCAGCGCCTCTTCCGTGCGTTTCTGCTCGGTGATATCCACGTAGGACGCAATGGATTTCTTTGTCCCCGGGATCATGGCAACCGTTGCATGGAGGGTCTTGACCACGCCGCTGCGGTTAATCATCCTGACCATGTAGCCGGACGGCACTCCGGCGGGGTCTTTCCTTCGTTCCTGGTGATAGCGTTTCACCACGGCAAGATCATCCGGATGTACAATCTGGGTCCAGCTCATCATCCCTACGGCTTCAGCACGGGTATAACCGGTCATCTTCTCAAACTCGGTGTTTGCCTGGTCGATGATGGTATCTTCGTTGATGATGACCGTTGCAGTGCCGGTATGCTCAAAGAGGATGCGGTACCACTCCTCGCTTGCTAAAAGGTCGTGCTCCATCTTCTTGCGCCCGGTGATGTCCTGGATGATGCCGACCATGAACTCCCGGCCGGATGCGTCGTGATACATGGAGGAGGTGGAGAGGACCATGATCTCCTGGCCATCCGGCTTTGTCATCGTCACTTCCTCTTCGCGTGACGCATGGTTACTGAACGCCGTCTCAACCATCTGCCAGTGACGGTCAGCAACATCGGGACGGTAGAAGTCGCGGTGAGTCTTTCCGAGGATCTCCTGCATGGGCTTTTCCACAAACCGGCAGAAGCTGTCATTCACCAGCACGAACCGGTGCTGCTCATCAAGGACATAGACCGGGAACGCGATGGTGTTGATGATACTGGCAAGGTTCCTTTTGGACTCCACTTCCAGTTCCATCATCTTGAGGTCTTGTTGGATCTTCCGCTCGTTGATGGAGTAATGGACAACGGAAGCAAAAATGAACATCCCGATGACATTGAAGATGACCATCGGGATGGCAACCGTTGTGGTAACGGTGAAGAACTGTGCGGGTTTTGTCACCAGGACAAGGGTATAGCAGGAGATGAGCGTTTCAGAAAGGCCGATGTAGAGCATGGCAACCCAGGTCGGGACAACCTGGCGTTTGTTGGCCAGGTACAGGATGCCCCCGAGGAATCCCGAGAGGATCGGGGCCGAGAGGCCGGTCCACATGTACGGTCCCCCCTAGGCAAAGCGGAACAACCCCCCGATGATCCCGGAGCCGATCCCGATGACCGGGCCGCAGATGAGGCCGGCTGCCATGGGACCAAGGTCACGGACATTGACCGCAGCCCCGTAGATCAGGAGCCCGGTCGAGGACCCGAATATTGAGAGGATCCCAAAAAACACGATGAGGATTACCTGGGTGACGAGCGTGGGCTTCTGTTCATAGACCTCAGTGAAGAACCGGCTGCGCATGAAGACCATGGCAAAAACGATGATCACGCAGATGATCATGAATGACGTGACCGAGTTCTGGATGAGCGCCGGATCCATACATTCGAAAGGTAGATGTTGTATATATGAATTTTGATATCAGGATCATAATGAACCATAAGTAATGGAAGAGAATTATTTGAAGGGAAAACAGAGGGCAGGAACCAGAACCGCAAAAGAAAGGAATAAAAGCCGCCGGGGGGACTTGAACCCCCGACCTGCTGATTACGAATCAGCCGCTATACCGCTAAGCCACGGCGGCGTATTGCCTCATACTATCGGTTTTGTGCGTTAATAAAAATATGTGTGATGCAGGTTTATGAATACCCGGAGAGCGAGGTGACGTTCTGCGGGCCCTGCTGCTCCTTGGGGGCGATGGTGCCGAACTTGGACTCGTAATCAGCAACCGTCTTTGTCAGGACCCCGAGCAGGTTCTTGGCATGGGCAGGGGTGATCGAAACGATCGCCTTGGCCCGGGCCTGGTTCACCTGCGGGAGCTGGTGGAGAAACATGAACGTGAACTCGTCGTCTTTGTACGCGATCTGGATCATGTTGCTGTACACGGGGTCAAGCGTGGGCGGGATATTGACAGAAATTTCCTGGCCGGTCATGCCATCAGTGTTGCTCCTTATTCATTATCCGTTTTCCTGTACGTCCCGCATGGGTCGTGCACTCCCGCCCCCTCCAAAAAACACCCGCACCCCATCCTGGTTCGTCACGCGGCTTGTCGTTTGCAGGGCATCCCGGAACTATTATCTAGAGGAAAAGGAGAGAGGGAGATGATCAGGACCGGGTGCCTGCTTGTTCGCAGGGATCCCGTCCATGAAACGGAGGCAGGATGACCCGCTACGTCTGTATCCATGGGCACTTCTACCAGCCGCCCCGCGAGAACCCCTGGCTTGAGGAGGTGGAAGTAGAGGATTCTGCGTACCCGTACCATGACTGGAATGCCCGGATCACTGCCGAATGCTACGGCCCCAATGCGGCGTCCCGCATCCTTGACTCCGATAAGCGGATCATCGATATCGTCAACAACTACGCAAAGATCAGTTTCAACTTCGGCCCTACCCTGCTCTCGTGGCTGGAGCAGAACAAGCCGGACGTGTATGCCGCAATCCTTGAGGCCGATGAGGTAAGCAGGAAACGGTTCGGCGGCCACGGCGCAGCCCTTGCGCAGGTGTACAATCACATCATCATGCCGCTCGCATCGTCGCGGGACAAGTACACCCAGATCCACTGGGGGATCCATGACTTCGAACAGCGCTTCCGGCGAAAACCGGAGGGCATGTGGCTCCCCGAGACCGCGGTGGACCTTGAAACGCTGGACATGCTGGCAGAAGCCGGCATCCTCTTTACCATTCTCTCGCCAAAACAGGCTGCAAAGGTACGCCGGTCTGGCGACGAGATCTGGACGGACGTGAGCCGGGGGACGGTTGACACCTCCATGCCCTATCTCTGCCGGCTGCCGTCCGGCCGTTCCATCGCGCTGTTCTTTTACGATGATACGCTGGCCCAGGATGTTGCCTTTGGGAACCTGCTCGGGAACGGCGAGGTCTTTGCAGGCCGGATGATGCAGTACTTCAGCCGCACCCGGAACGGGGACGGGCTCCTGACGGTTGCATCGGACGGAGAGACGTACGGCCACCACCACCGTTTTGGCGACATGGCGCTTGCCTACGCCCTCTGGCTGACCGAGGAGAAATCCCCGGCAAAGATTACCGTGTTTGGCGAGTATCTCTCGCTCTTTCCCCCGACCCATGAAGCAGTCATTCTGGAAAACACCTCATGGAGCTGCCCGCACGGGATTGAACGGTGGAGAAGCGACTGCGGCTGCTGCACCCACGGGACCATTGTCAGGACAAGCAGCCCAGTATCTCACCCGCGGCCCGGCGAGGGCAGGAAACCGCTGCTCCTCCAGGGCTGCGAACTCTCGTGGCGGCAGAAATGGAGGACCCCCCTGCGACAGGCCATGGACTGGCTGCGGGATACGCTCGTGCCTATTTATGTTGACCGCATGAACTCGCTCGTCTCCGACCCGTGGCTGGCCCGGGACGCATATATCCGTCTCATCTCTGACCGCTCCCCGGCGGCCACGGATGCCTTCTTCAGCGAGTATGCGTTCCGGCCTCTCTCCCCGGAGGACCGGGTGCAGGCGCTCAAGCTCCTCGAGATGCAGAGAAACGCTCTCCTCATGTACACCAGCTGCGGCTGGTTCTTTGACGATATCTCCGGGATCGAGCCGGTACAGGTGATGCAGTATGCCTGTCGGGCAATGCAGCTCCTCCGGGAAGTATCCGGTCTTGACCTTGAACCGGAGTATAGTGCCATACTCCGTGAGGCGCCAAGCAATGTGCCGGAATACCGCAACGGTGCTGAGGTGTACGAGCATTTTGTCCAGACTGCTGTCGTGGATCTCTCCCGCGTGGGGTTTCACGTTGCTTTGTCATCGCTTGCGGCTGATACCGGGGAGGATGTCCGGATCAGGAACTACACGATCCGGATGGAAGCGTTTGAACGCTCAGAAGCAGGGGATCTCCGGCTTGCCATGGGCAGGATCTTCCTCCGATCGCATATCACGAGCGAGGAAAATACCCTTGAGTTTGCTGTTGTATACCTGGGCGGTCATAACTTCCTTGGCGGTGCCCGGGAATATTCGGATCCGGCATTGTTCCGGAAGATGCAGGCGGAACTGAGAAATGCGTTCTCGCTCAGTGATGTCCCGCAGCTGATCATCGCTATCCGGAAGCATTTCGGGGAGCGTTCATACTCGCTGTGGGACCTCTTCAAGGACGGCCAGCGAAAAGTCCTCTATTATATCCTCGACTCCACCCTGCAGGATCTTGAATCGGAATACCGGCAGATCTACCGGACGCACTTCCCGCTCCTGAAAGTGATGCGGGAGATGCAGGTGCCGGTGCCAAAAGCGCTGGAAGACCCGGTCTGGTATATCCTCAATGCCGACTTAAAAAAAGCCCTGAAGGCACAGGAGATCGACACGGCGGACCTGTATATCCTGGTAAACGAGATGATCAACAGCAAATTCACCCCGGATACCGAGGTCCTGGAGTTTGCCGCCACAAAAGCCATCCTCTCCCGGATGCAGCAGATCCCGGCAAGTGCCGATGCCACGGGCCTTCTTGAAACGATCAATACCGTTTTTAAGACGTTACAGCCGCTTAACCTGAACTATGATCTCTGGGAAAGCCAGAACATGTATTTCCGGATCGGGCGCAGGGACTACAAGCCGGCCCGGGAGAAGGCGAAAAGCGGCGATGAGAAGGCCCGGCGCTGGGTTGCCGCGTTTGAGGAGCTGGGCAAGAACCTCGGGGTGAACTGTTCGTGCTGAACGGCCGGGGGAGCGGGCTCCTTTTGCACATCACCTCCCTTCCTTCCCGTTACGGGATTGGTGACCTGGGGCCGGCCGCTTTCCGGTTTTGCGACCTGCTCTCGTCTGCCCGGCAGAAGTACTGGCAGATCCTGCCCCTGAACCCCACCTCCGGCGGCCACGACCACTCCCCGTACAAGAGCACCTCGGCCAGCGCCTGCAACACGCTGCTTATCAGCCCCGAGGAGCTCATGAAGGCCGGGCTGCTCGATGCGGCAGCGATAGAACATGCACCGGATTTTCCTGCCGCCAGCGTGGATTTTGGCGGAGTGGAACGGTACAAGGGAGAGCTTTTTTCTGCCGCGTTTGAGAACTTCCGGGCCGGGCGGGGGGACCATGCGGGATACGGGCGGTTCTGCCGGGAGAATGGTGGGTGGCTTTCGGATTTTGCCCTGTTTACCGCCCTGCACCGGCAGTATGGGGACCGGCCGTGGAATCTCTGGCCCGCTGATATCCGCTGCCGCCAGCCGGATGCCCTTGCTGCTGCACAAAAAGACCTTGCCTGGCAGGTTGAGCGGGAACAGTTCCTCCAGTTTGTCTTTCATGGTCAGTGGCAGGCGCTGCATGCATACTGTCGCGACCGGAACATTCGGATTATCGGCGATATCCCGATCTATGTCGATTATGACAGCGCCGATGTCTGGACGCACCCGGAGCTCTTCTGCCTCGATGCGTCCGGCCGCCCGGTGGTTGTAGCCGGTGTTCCCCCGGATTATTTCTCAACAACCGGCCAGCTCTGGGGGAACCCGCTGTACCGGTGGGAGGCCCATGAAAAGGAAGGGTACGCATGGTGGCTCGGACGCCTGGGCCGGGTCCTCTCCTGCACGGATCTTGTCCGGATCGATCACTTCCGGGGGCTCGTGGCGTACTGGGAGGTGCCGGCCGGATCAGAAAACGCCATCGGGGGCCGGTGGGTTCCCGCACCGGCTGACCGGTTCCTTACGGCGCCCAGGGCCCGCTTTCCGGAGATGCCGGTGATTGCCGAGGACCTGGGGATCATAACCCCCGATGTGCGGGAGATAATGGCCCGGTTTAACCTTCCGGGAATGCGGGTGCTCCTCTTTGCATTCACGGATGATCCGGCCGGCAACCCCCATGCGCCCCACAATATCCCCCGAAACGTGCTCCTGTATCCGGGCACCCATGACAATGCTCCTGCCCGCGGGTGGTATGATGATGTATCTGCACCGGCCGAGCGGGATCGGGTCCGGCTGTACTTTGGGCTGGAAGGCGGGGGCCGGGAGTTTGCCCGGGCTCTGGTCCGCCATGCCATGACCTCAGCGGCAGATACTGCAATACTCTCCGTGCAGGACCTGCTCGGGCTTGGGATGGAGGCGCGGCTCAATACCCCGGGCACCGAGAAAGGCAACTGGCGCTGGCGGCTGGCGGAAGGGCAGGTTTCACCGGATGTGGTAGATTACCTGCGGGACCTTACCACGATAACCGGCAGGGCCTGACCGCCGATCACTACAGCACCAGCTCCCCGCCAGCCGGGCAATACTTATATTCCGTGTCCTGTCAAACGTTATGAACGAGGAGTTATTCTGGCGGACCAGAAGGCATTTATCACCATTTCCGACCTCGTGCGGGTCCATGCATGCCCGGTCAGGTTTTACTATGAGCGCAATGAGACGGTCTCTGAATCCGACCGGTATGCTGTCTGCAAGCAGGTCTCGTATCACCTTGGGGTACCCCTTGATGCTGAGGCGATCTGGGACGAGGTCCTGACGGTCCGCCCCCATATTGATCCGGCGATGAAAGAGTACCTTGGCATCTGCATCACCGCGTGCAGCAAACAGCAGTGGAAGTCTGCCAAGGAAACTGACGTGCGGGTGGTATCGGAAAAGCACCATCTTGCCGGTATGATTGACCGCCGCTTCGAGGACGGCACCTTTTCCATCATCCGGGCTGCCGGTGCGATGCCGATTGGCACCTATGCTGCCGATCGTCTCCGGATTGCTGCGATCTCCCTCTGCCTTGAAGAGATGACCGGGACCGAGGTGCGGGGCGGGGATGTTGAACATATTCCCGATGGTGTTTCGCGCCACCATGATGTCCAGCCCCGCGACCGCCGGCAGGTCATCACGGCTATCCAGAAATACAAATCCATCATGGATGGCAACCTTCCCGAGCCCCCGCTCAACGCTCCCTGCAACCGCTGCAGATACAAGGAGAAGTGCGAGAGCAGCGTGGGCCGGCGGCTGAGCGAACTGCTCTAATCCTTGTTTTTTGTTCTCCTCATTCGTACTCTCCTGCGCCCTGCAGGCTGGTGACTGCGTGGATCACTTCATGGGAGCCAGGTTTATCCGGGAGAAGTATCTTCAGCATTGTTCCAGCCTGGCTTGCCCGGTCGAATTCCCCTGCCCTTTTCCGGGTCCGTTTGCATTCTGCCCTGCCCGACCCCCCTCAGGTTCCGCTGGACGAAAATTAGGAAATTTTTAGTCGTGATTTCCACGGGAAATGGGGGTATTTTTGCCTGTTCCGGAAAGGGGGGTCGGGCAGGGGCAGAAGTGTTTTTTGTTCCTCCGGCCCCCCCCATCCGCGATTGTACAAAGAAAGAACGGGCTATATTTTTCCGTCGTTTCAATCGTGTCAACCGGTGGTTTCCGGCTCCTGTCTGGCACAGATTCCCGGTTCTGCACAACTCGCATGTTCCCGGCCCGACCCCCTCCGGCCCGGATCACGGCACGGCAGGCCAGGTCACGGACACTTTCACCACG
>JAAZNH010000322.1 GCA_012798365.1 Methanomicrobiales archaeon
CCCGGTCACGGATGCCATGCTGGAGGATCAGGTAGAGCGTGATTCCCATCAGGAAGTACAGGACCGTCCAGACCGGGGCAAAGACCCAGGACGGGGGTGTGAAATCCGGTTTCTGGAGACCGGCATACCACGTTCCAATGGAGGGTGTCGTATACATCGATCCGACATACGCTGCACCCAGGCAAAGCACCATGCACAGGAGCAGAAGAATAATTTTCCCCAGCGTCTTTTTCACCATAAGGATCTCCCGGGATAGCGTTAGCCTGAACGGGAATATAGGATTATCGGATGCTCCGGGTTAAACGCACCCGGAAAAACAGGCCCGAAGGTCCCGGTGACACGGGCTACCACTGACCGGGCATCCGGAGGTTTTTCTCATGCGTGGCTCCCGCCGGCTGCCGGACGGGCGGGCATCACCGGCCTTTACGGTCCGGTCGGAAGTAGTCCAGCAGGACAAAGACCCCATGACGCTGCTCGGGGAATACTCCTTCGGCAACAGACTTGACATCCTCAATGGAATAGAATGCGTTGGGATGGAATTCCTTGATGATCCCCACAACATGGCTGAGGTCCTGGCGCTTGATAATGGTAAAGACCATCTTGACCGGGCCGGTACCCCCCTCCCCGTCGACACTCGTTACGCCATAGTTGTGGGAACGCAGGTACTGCATGAGTTCTGATGGGTCCTCTTTTGTTATGATCCGGACGCTGGTGAGGCCCAGGGAGAGTTTCTCCTCGATCGCCATCCCGACGATCGTACCGGAGGCGAACCCGGCACCATACGCAACGTAGCAGACGACATTGGTGAGGTTGTTCATGACCTGCCCGATAGCAACAAGCCAGATAATCACCTCAAAAAAGCCGATAACCGCCGGGAGGTACTTGATCCCCTTTGCCATGAAAATGACCCTGATGGTGTCAAGGCTCATGTCGCAGACGCGGGCGATGAAAATCAGGAGCGGGAGGATCACGTACGCAAAGAACCAGGGCGAACCGGCTGCTTCAAGCATCAGATCCTGATATTACAGGACGAAGATTAAGGGTTTCGGTCAGCAGGGCTGCAAGAGATTCTGCATACAAAAAAAGGATAGGGGCTTGTTACTCGTCACTTAACGAACTGGAGTTTTTGATAACGAACTTCTTTGTCAGGATACCGCTTTGGGATCCTTCGATATTAAGGACCCGGACATCCCAGTCCCCGAATTTCACCTGCGGGTACCGCTTCGAGTTGAAATCGATATCACAGGAGATCCGCGAGCCGCTGGTAACGACCGGGGAGACACAGGTGATCTCCGAAGTTCCCTGGAGCAGGGTGACTTTCACTCCTTCCTTGAAGTTCTGGCCATTGATCACAAGACCGCCGGTCTCATTGATCTCGAAGCTTGACGGGCTCACGCTGGTGATGATGGGTGCAGCATCGCCAATCGAGAAGGCCGAGTTGAGCATCCCGGACTGCCCGTCAGGATTGGTGACAATGACATGGTATTTTCCAATATCTTTCCCGTAGAGGTTGAAGGTACAGTCGATTTTGGTTGAGGAGATGCTGACTCCCGTGCCGGCCAGTGCCGGGCTCCCGGGGAGGAGGAGCTTGGGTGTCCCGCCGGACTGGAAATTGGTGCCGGTGATGGTGACGGCAACGGTTGCATCCTTTGCACCGCTCGTGGGTGAGATCGAAGTGACGGTGGGTGCATTGCCGGAGGGCGTTGTCGGCACCACGGTCACCAGGGATGGTGTTGTAATGGGGATGGCAGACACGGTCACGTGGGCAATCTTCACGGGGTAGACCTTTTCAATAATTTTGCGGGTGCTCCGGTCGGTCCGGCTGTCAATGAAATGGCCCCAGGTGCCGTCATCATTCTTGTAGATCCATGCCCGTTCGTACTCATCCGTGGCAGAATCGTACTTTGTGATGACATAGAGCATGGTCTCGCCGCCGGATTCGGTCTTTGCAATGATATCACCGGCAGAATATTTGGCAACCGGCGCGGTGGTGGGGACCGGAGTTGTGACCGCGTCTGAGGATTCATCAGAACAACCGGCAAACAGGACTCCGGCAACCAGAAGAAGGCAGAATACCAGCCCGAACAGGAATTTATTGGCCATATGAGTATATTTTCCTGTTCCCCCGTATAAGAGTTCTTGTCAGGAAGTCTCCGAAAAACAATCAGCGGGCAGGCGGAATACGACGGGGGGAGCTGACTGATGAGAAAAGGAGCGGTGCGGGAAGGCGCAAAAAAAAGAAGGATAGACGGCGCGTGTTACGGATCCGGCCCCACGAGCACCGTGGCATAGTTCCGGAACAACCAGAGGTGCACTGCACCAAGGCAGGCTAGGGAGAGGAGGGCGCAGGAGAGAATTCCTAAAAATCCTGCCGTAAGCTCCGCGGGATCGGTCATGCCGGGGAAAAGGAGCACCATGCCGGTGGTTGCCACCATGACGGCACCATAGATGTCCCGGGAGGCAAAGAAGACAAACCCGGTAACCATCCCGAGCAGGATCCCGGTCATCACCGGATCCGCAAGCCCGGCTGCGGGAGTATGGAACCGGAAAGTGAGGCCAAAGAGGATTGCGGCAAACACCATTCCTGCCGGGATCGTCAGCAGGGCGCCGCCACCGCGGACAAGCGCCTGGATATGCGTTCCGGTAAGAACCCAGCAGATCATGACCGAGGCAATCCCCGTTGGAAGATAAAGGAGGACGAGGACGGGGAGGGCAGTACGGGCCGGCTCTTCCTGAACGGAAACGAGCATCACGATGAGGCAGACACTGCCGACAAGGATTGCGGTGAGCAGGGTCCTGCGGAGCGGCCGGAACCCGGCCTGGGGCATATTCACGGCACGGGACCGGAACGACCGGGTCAGGATCAGGACCGGGACGATTGTCCCGACAAGGATACAGGCCGCCAGGGTATACAGGAGAAGACCGGCCGGATCGGGCCGGGAGAAGAGTGCCCGGCTGTCTTCAAAGAGCCAGATCTCGATGAGCCATGCGCAATAGACAAGGAGCGGGATGACAAGGAGCCCGAGAACCGTCTGCTGTGACGGGCTGATGGACGGGTGAGGACCTGTTGCACCGGGATTTTTGCCTGCCATGGTTCACCTGTTGCCGGTTACCGGTGGGAGTTTTTACGGGATGTAGATTGCTCTTCTGCCATGCAATCGACACCCCTGCCGGCACTCACCGCAGCGTTGCCAGGAGTTCCTCAAGCCGGTGTTCGCGTTCCACCGGCGTGACCGGCACCATGACCTTCCGCTTTTCAAATGACGGGGCACTACGCTCGTACAACACACCGAGAGCGATCTTTCCATCGCCGGAATAGTCCCACTCGCGGATTGTTGCACACGCCCGGACAAAATCGCTCCGGTCATAGGGTTCAGGATCGTAGACCCGCGGGGTATAGTAATCCGCTGCCGGGAAGAACGTGGCGCAGATCTGCAGAACATCGATACATGAGAAACCCCGGTGGGCGATACCTCCCTTTATCAGGGCTTCCAGCTGCTGCATCTTTTTGGTGTATCCCCGCGCGATGTAGGTTGCACCGCTGGCAAGCACCAGTTCCAGCGGGTTGAACGGGGCTTCGACCGTCCCGGCCGGGGTGGACTTGCCGTGGAACCCTTCGGGGGATGTCGGAGTATACTGCCCCGTCGTGAGCCCGTAAACCCGGTTGTCATGGACGATGACGGTAATATCGATATTGCGTTTTGCGGCAAAGAGGAGATGGTCGAGCCCCTCAGCGTAACAGTCACCGTCCCCGCAGCAGCAGATCACGGTGAGGTTTGGATTTGCCAGCTTCAGCCCGGTGGCAACCGGGATGGTCCGGCCATGCAGGGAATAGAAACTGTTGATGTTGAGATAATCGGCGATCTTGGCGTGGCAGCCGATGCCGGAGACCAGCACAACATCATCAAGGGAATGCCCTTCTTTTTCCCGCGTGGCAAGGATGGTTTTGAGGGTGTGCTGGATGGTGAAGTTCCCGCAGCCGGGGCACCAGGTGTTCTGGGCCGGGGTGATCAGGTTCCGCGGGGTCATGAGAGCACCTCCCGGATCCGTACTACGAGATCTTCCGGCGTGAACGGCCGGCCGTCAGACCGGAGGATGGTATCGTGTACCAGGATACTCTCACCCCGGGCAAGGCCGGCCAGCTGTGCCGAAGCGTTCTCTTCAACGGCAATACACCGCGACACACCGGAGAATGCCGTTTTCAGCTGGGCAGCCGGAAAGGGTGCGAGGACCACCGGGCGGACCACCCGCAGGCCCAGCAGGCCGGCAGTTTCCGTGCAGACACCTTTTGTCGAGCCCCAGCAGAGAAGGGCGGTTGCAGCATCACGGCTGCCGGAAACCTCGACCTGGCTGTAATGCAACAGACCTTCCGCAAGAGCCACACCCTTGCGCTCCCGTTTCTGCACCATCCGGTCCACCATACCGGCCTCTTCCGTGGTGATCCCGTATTCGTCATGGGCATAACTGTTCACCTTGACCACCGCGCCCGGCGTGCCGGCAGCGGCCAGCGGGGAAACCCCGCCAGGGGAATCCGCGTACCGCAGGTACTGTCCCGAATCCCCTGCAGGGTTTCCTGCGCTGATCGTGCCGCCAGGGGGCGTATCGGCCGGTGGCAGGTCCATGCTATACGTGCCCTCGGACAGGGTCTTGTCCGTGAGGATAATCGCCGGGACCTGGTAACGCCAGGCAAGGTCCATTGCCCGGGCCGACCAGACAAACGCTTCCGCGGCATCCCCCGGGGCAACAATCAGCCGGGGGAACTCGCCCTGCCCGGCGTGGAGAACAAAACGGAGGTCTGCCTGGCCGGTGTACGTGGGCAGGCCGGTCGAGGGGCCGGTGCGCTGGGACATGAGGATGACCACCGGGATCTCTGCCATGCCGGCAAGGGAGAGACCTTCGGTCATGAGACAGAACCCCCCGCCTGAGGTCCCGACCGCGGCCCGCTTCCCGGCAGCAGCGAACCCGAGCGCCATGAGGATAACCGCGATCTCGTTCTCGGGATGGACGACCGTGAGGCCAAACCGCGTCTCGAGGCCGGCCAGGAAATGCAGGAGGCTTGATGAGGGGGTCA
>JAAZNH010000323.1 GCA_012798365.1 Methanomicrobiales archaeon
GTTCTTGATAAGCGTGTACACGGCAAAGCAGACGAGGGCACCGATCGGTTCACTGACCAGGTTCGCCGGCGGGAAGATCGAACCGGATATCAGCATCGAGAGGATACCGGCCACAAACCCGATACCGATTGCTTCGTAAATCTTCGGCGCGATCAGGATGATGGCAAGACAGTAGAACGCAATAATCATGTTCGGCGTTAACGGGGTGTGGAGCATTGCAAGGAAATACCGGAGGATAGCTCCGATTGCAAGCAGAATACCGACAATAGCAATATCTTTTGACTTCATGGAAACATCACATCAGGGATTTTGGTAAATCACAGGTAAGCATGACAAAGGTACGAGGTGGTCGGAGGTGTGTAATGACTAACTTATACCTTGATGTATAAGTTTGTTCATTGCTGTATAAATATGTAATCATCCTGCGCCGGAAGGACCCGGAACCGGCAGCGGGCCCTGAGGAACATGAGTAGCAGAACGGTACGGTAATCCTTTTTGCCCGGTACACCAATCCGTGACATACGGAGGAACCACCATGAAACTGCTCATCCTGTATTACTCGCTCTTTGGCCATGTGCATGCGATGGCAGAAGCTGTTGCAGAAGGTGCCCGGGAAGTCCCGGGTGTTGAAGTAATCCTGCGTCGCGTACCGGAGACCCTGCCGGATGAGGTGCTGGAAAAAGTCGGGGCAACCGGGCCGCAGAAGAAGTTTGCCCATATACCCATCTGCACGCCGCGGGAACTTGCCGAGGCAGACGCGGTCATCATCGGCACACCGACCAGGTTTGGGAACATGTGCGGCCAGATGCGCCAGTTCTTTGATGCAACCGGCGGAATCTGGAAAGCCGGAGCCCTGGTGGGAAAAGCCGGCAGCGTGTTTACGAGCACGGCAACCCAGCATGGCGGCCAGGAGTCCACAATCCTGAGCGTCCATACAACCCTGCTCCATCACGGGATGGTTATTGTCGGCCTTCCCTACACATTTGAGGCCCAGTCCCGGGTGGATGTGATGACCGGCTGCTCCCCGTACGGTGCTTCGACGATTGCGGGAAATGACGGGAGCCGCATGCCAGGCCCGACGGAACTCGAAGGGGCACGGTTCCAGGGCCGGCACGTGGCACAGATTGCGGTAAAACTCACGCGGACCTGAACGCAAAGAAGGCGAGAGAGCCGGTTTTTCTTTTTGTACGGGAAAAATTCCGGATTGGTTTTTCCCTTGCGCGAGCCTCGAAACTCATCATACGGGATATGACAGGAGAGATCTGAAAACTCCCTGTTTGTTGAATTTCTTCTGAGATGAAACGGCAAAAGAGTGAAGAATCTCCGGTTTTTGCATCTCTTCTGCTATGAAACTAAAGAAGAGTGTATACTCTTCGATCTGTTGAATCGCGCCAGACATGAAACTGAAGAAGAGTGTATACTCTTCGATCTGTTGAATCTCATATGAGATGAAACTAAAGAAGAGTGTATACTCTTCGATCTGTTGAATCTCATATGAGATGAAACTAAAGAAGAGTGTATACTCTTCGATCTGTTGAATCGCGCCAGACATGAAACTGAAGAAGAGTGTATACTCTTCGATCTGTTGAATCTCATATGAGATGAAACTGAAGAAGAGTGTATACTCTTCGATCTGTTGAATGCCATCCGGTTTTCTCCCACATTGTGATAGTCACAATTCACTGACTTCGGGAATGCCGGAATTTTTTTTGTTGTTTCTCAGGAAATTACCGGACAGGATATTTATCCAAATCCCGACCGCCAGATTCATTGCCTGTGCCTGCATTCAGTCGTACTAAGGAAGGAACCGTATGCTATTCACGCCGGGCAGTGACGGGATCTATGCAGAAGCGCTCAAAGTCCATGCAGAGAAGAAAGGAAAACTCGGGATCCGCTCCAAGGTCCCGCTGCGGACCCGCAAGGATCTCTCACGGGCCTACACGCCGGGTGTGACGCAGGTCTGCCGGGAGATTGCAAAGAACCGTGACCTTGCCTACCGCTATACCCTCAAATCCAATACCATTGCCATTGTCTCTGACGGATCAGCGGTGCTTGGCCTTGGAAACATTGGGGGCTATGCAGCCATTCCCGTGATGGAAGGAAAAGCGATCCTCTTCAAAGAATTTGCAGGGGTTGATGCATTCCCAATCTGCTTTGAGAACTATGAAACGGATTTTACCGACCAGGTCAGGAACATTGCGCCGGTCTTTGGCGGGATCAACTTAGAGGATATTGCTGCCCCCAAATGTTTTGAAGTGGAAGAGGCGCTGCAGGATATCGGCATTCCGGTGATGCATGATGACCAGCACGGGACTGCCGTTGTTGTCCTTGCAGCACTCCTGAATGCCTGCCGGGTCACCAACCGGAAATTTACCGATCTCAACATCGTGATCAATGGCGCAGGGGCGGCCGGCCTTGCCATCACCCGGCTCCTCAAGTGTATCGGGTACAACCCCGATGTCTGCACCATGGTAAAGGAGATCATTGTCTGCGACACGCAGGGGACCATCTACCGCGGCAGGGAGGGACTGTACCAGAACAAGTACAAGTTCATCATCGCCGAAGAGACCAACCATACCGGGCTCAAAGGGACGCTTGCCGATGCCCTGAAAGGGGCGGATGTCTTCATCGGCGTCTCCGGCCCCAACCTCGTGACACCGGAGATGATCCGGACCATGGCAAAAGATCCCATTGTTTTTGCCATGGCAAACCCGACGCCCGAGATCATGCCGGACCTGGCAAAACAGGCGGGTGCGGCAGTGGTCGGGACCGGGCGCAGCGACTTCCCCAACCAGATCAACAATGTTCTCGGATTCCCCGGTATCTTCCGGGGCGCACTCGATGCCCGGGCAACCCGGATCACCGATGAGATGAAGCTCGCCGCTGCCCATGCCATCGCCGATTATGTTCCCCGGCCACGGCATGACCGCATCCTCCCCTACATCCTTGACAAGGGTGTCACAAAAGCCGTTGCAAAAGCCGTGGCAGAAGCGGCAGTCCGGTGCGGGTGCAGCCGGAACCTGGAATAAACTGCCGCACCGGTTCACGGGCCACGTACTCCATCCGTTCACGCCACTCTCACGGCGAAAAGTCCTGGAACACTTCAGGAACTGTTCACATCCGTACAGGGCCGGGAGGACGGTTTATCCATAGCCGGTGATCTCGTAATCAATTGCCGTGGAACTCTTTGCGCATTCCTTCCCGTGCACAAGAACTTCATCCAGCATCTTCTTTATGAGCGCCGGGTACACTGCTCCCACCATCTGCTGCACGGGCTTGCCGCTGCAGAAGAAGACAAACGTTGGCGTGCTCCGGACCCCGTACCGCTCCGCAGCCCACATGCCGGTGGCGATATTCACCCGGACAAACACGACCGATTCCCGGTACTCGGCAGCATACCGGCGGAAGTAAGGCTCCACCTGGTGGCAGAACCCGCAGGACGGCGAATAGAACATCACGGCCACCGGTTTCTCTGCCTTTTCAACCACCCGCTCCCATACCGGGTCGGTCACTTCCACTACATCCCCGGAACCCGCAGCAGGGTCGGTTTCAACAGCCCCGGGTTGCAGGCCGGGGAAAGGAGTCCTGGTATCCATCCATGCACCTCAGGAGTCTGATAGATTTCACATGCGATAGAGGTTTTGCCTGCGGCATTGTGGAGACCGACCGGACGAATGGCCACGCAGCTGCCGGCTGGAACCGTACCTGGTGTGCCCACCAATGCCGGTGCCCGGCCCCGCACGCCACTTTCACACCACGCACGCCCGGCCCTTTTTCCCCCCGCATGTATCAGGTGTCTGGTGCTATGCAGATCGTGCTGCGTCCCGGGATCACGCTCCGGCAGGGATCATTCTCGGCAGTTATTGCGCCGGAACTGATCATTACGCGAGCCCTTGCGGCCAATCCCGAGCTGACACGCTTCCTCTTCCTCTTTGTCTGCGGGAACTACTCCCGGCTGGCCACGCAGCTGGGCAGGCCGTCAGCAAACTTCGAGGTCCGCCGGCCATTCACCGCAGACCAGCTCCTGACGGTCATCCGGGAGGCCGGCCACACCATCATCGTTGTCGAGCACGACAGCTCGCTCTTTGATACTGCAGAACGGCTCCTTGTACCCGTGGGATCGGCACTGAAAGAGGCCGGCCGCGAGGCCCTTGTTATCCTGTACGCGCCATCGATGGACAAGTCATTTGCCGCGCTGGCCAGAAGCGCAGACCGGCTCATCGAGATCCTGCCGGCATCCGCAGCCGAACCGTCCACCCGCCACCAGCAGGGCCAGCCCCCGCGGAGGAATGCCGCAATTCCTCCCGCACAGCGGACACTCGAGGTGATCTGATATGGGCCGGAGTTTCCTGAGTGTCCGGCTTGGCGTAAAAGCGCTTACGGAACGGTGGGAGCGGGCGGGCAGAAAACAGGACCGGGACCACCGGGGGCCGGCAGCAGCCCTTGCCACGAGTGCCCGGCGCCATTCCAGCGAAGCATTCTTTGGCTGCGACAGCCCGCTTGAGGCCGTGCTCTTCTCATCGCTTGTCGAGATCAGCAGGGAGGACCGGGAACAAAAATCACCGGGAGGGAACGGGCATGTGGATCCTTGACACCGCATACCGGGACGGCGTGGATCTCTGGTGCAGGGACGGGAGCGTGACCCGGAAGCACTATGATTATGACCCGGTGTTTTACCTGCATCTGCCGGATCCCCACCCGCATCA
>JAAZNH010000324.1 GCA_012798365.1 Methanomicrobiales archaeon
ACCAGTCAGCGAGCTGCATATGGGAAAGTTCTTCGGTCGAATACCCCGTCATCAGTTCGTGTTTTTTATTCCAGCGGATGAGGTGCCCTTCGGCATCGTAGAGATAGATCATCCCGGGGACGCTGTTGAAGATGGCATCGGTGAGGTTCTTTTCTGAGAGGAGGGCTTCCTCGGTCAGTTTCCGGTCAGTCACGTCACGGGCTGCTGCATAGATAAGATTCCCGTGAGGGTAGGATCGCCATTCTATCCAGCGGTAGGATCCGTCCTTGTGCCGGTAGCGGTTCTGGAAATTGAGGATAACGTTCTGGCCGCCGAGTCTGGCAACTGCCTCCATCGTGGGACCAAGGTCATCCGGGTGGACAAGGTCAAGGAACCGTTTCCCTAACAGCTCGTTCACCGGGTACCCGAGCGTCTGCTCCCATTCGGGGTTGAGCCGCCTGAATTTCCCCTCGGTGTCTGCAATGCACAACAGATCAAGACTGCTGTTGAAGAACCGGTCAAGCTCGGCAGTCTTCTCCTTGACGGCCTCCTCGGCCCGCTTGCTGTTGATCGCGTACCTCACTTTATTGGACAACTCAGCAAACTGGGAGATGGGTTCGCCACCTTTCTGCAGGGAAAAATCAGCACCCTCATTGAGCGCCTGGATGACAATCTCCTCACGCCCCTTTCCCGTGAACAGGATAAAGGGTATTGTGCTTCCGGCTTCCCGCACCCGCTTGAGAAACTGGATGCCATCCATGCCCGGCATCTGGTAATCAGAGATGATCGCATCGTAGTTCTCCTGCATGAGAAGGGGAAGCGCATTTTTTACCGAAACGTGGGTGTCAACGCGGATCTCCCCGCCCCTCTCGAGAAATATCTTCGCTATCTCAAGGAGGCCGGGCTCATCATCAACATAGAGAATTCGATACATATGCGGGTACGTGTGCGGGAGTCTATGCCTGTAACAAAATATAATGATTTGGTGCCCGCACGGGTTGACGTACCAGGGTTTTGTGCTCCGAAAGAAGGAAGAGGGCACGTATTGTTGTGCAAAACGGCAAATGGCACGGTTTCTGGTCGGGTAACCACTATTTCCCGCATGGATTCTTTCGCCCCCGTTCTGTTCTGCTGCCTGGGCAGTATTCCTTATTGCTCTGGAAACCCATGCCTTTTTTTGCCCGGCATCTCCGGGATATTTCCCCTGGCAGGGAGTATGTTACTACTGATTTGCCAGGAAAAGAGAGATTAATAATATTGGTAAATCAGGCCGGCAACGCTTCCGAGGTCGGCACCGACTGCCATCATATCATTCAGGTCAGAATAGGGCACGTTGCGCGCATATTCGGCAAAGACAACGCGTCTCCCGCTCTTTGTATCGATATAGCCGGCAAGCCCTTTGGTATACAGGATTGGCCTGCCGTTCATGAGATCATAGCCGGCGTTTGTTCCCGTCTTTGCATAAACATGGCCACAGGCCGGGTTGTCCAGGCTGCAGGCGGTAGCAAGTGACCCGTCAACCCCGAGGATGGGCTGCGCTTTCACGTACTGTTCTGCATAGGGCCGTTGTGCCACCAGGGTGAGCAGCTGTGCTGCAGCCCGCGGGGTGACCCGGTTCGCATCCGTTCCCTCACCGTCAACAAGGGCAACTGCTCGGGTGTCGAGACCCAGGGAATTGAGGATCCTGCCTTCTTTTTGCATCCCGTCAAAGAAGGTGCTCTTGTTATCCGCGAGGGCAAGGAGCATGATGTAGTGGTTGGCATGCATGTTCTGGGACACCTTGAGGGTCAGCTTTACGTCCTCAATAAGCGGGGGTGAGACAAGTTCGGCAACTTTCGCGTTATTGGCGTAACCATCCTGAGGCGGAAGTTTGGCTGCCGGGTTCTCACCGGTTGCCGGGGCTGCAACCTCCACACCCTGCCGCTCCAGCGCCTCGATGAAGAGTGTGCGGGCAAAGGCAGCCGGTTTTCTGACAGCATACGTCTGGTTGACTATTCCGGCATCTGCCGGGACAGATCCGGAAACAACAATGGTGCCGGCCGGGTTCTCAGTGCTTGCGATCGCCAGCTCCGATCCTGCCGGCCCGGTGATCAACCGGTTCTCGAGCCGGAATGCCCGTGTCTCCGGGCGCATTGCAAGGGACGGGGCGCTGCCGGGCATGCCGGGGGAGAGAATGATATCAACCAGGTTGTCATTAATCACAATCGGGGAGAGGAGGTCTGCACTCAGGGTGTTCTCGGGTTCGAAAAGACGGTCGTCGATGACCACATCGGATATCTTCGTTATCCCGGATGCCCTGACCTGCCGGGCAAGATCGTTGAGACCGGCAAGCGGGTCGGTTGTGGTGAGGATTGCCCCGGACAGTGCTGCTGCATCGCCGTGGTCCATGTTGGTGTACTCCACCGAACCGCCAGGAAGCGTGCGCCCGCCCATGGAAAGGTCACCCGATGCTACAAGGACGAGGTTTTTGCCCCCGTCAGAAGACCCGGTTTCATACACCGGGGTCCTGAACCGGTGCTCCGGGCCGAGTGTCTCAAGGACTGCAGCGGAAGAGAACAACTTGGTCGTTGATGCCGGCAGGAACATCTGGTCCGCGTTCTGCTCGTAGAGCGTTGTGCCGGTTGCCGGGTCAATGACGATAATACCCCACCCGGAATGTGCATAACGGGGGGAAGACGTGATTTTCGCAAGATCTGTTTCAAAGGCTGAAGCGGCTGGTGAAGCCCGTTCAGCAGTTGTGCACCCGGCTGCAAGAAAGAGCGCCATGAGAAGGATGCAGACGTATATGCCGGAATTGCCCCGGCTCTTCGGGTGATGCGCCATGATACAAGGCTGGAATTCAGATCTGATCCTGCTTAAAGAAGACGGTCCATTCTTCGGCTTTTCGACGGATCCGGCCCGGCAGGAAAAACACCGCGATACAAGGCGGGAATTCCGGTCTCATCAGGAAAAGAGACGTATGGTGGTTGTGGCCTGTTCTTCAAACACCGCGAACCTGACGGACCATGACAACATCCGTAAAACCCCTGCAATCGCGATAGCGAAAAGAGGGCGCTGGCATCCGGCACCCGGGGAGTACCGGGTACCACCGGTTCATTTTTTTACACCGGCAGGACAATATCATATCGAATGGAATACCGGTTTGAACGGACGGATACTGCGGTTATCGTTACTCCCGAAGGAAGGATTGACTCGGCAGGTTCGATCCGGCTTGATGCAGCTGTCTGGGAGCACCTTGTCCCGGAAGATACTGCCGTGCTCTTTGACATGGCCGGTGTCTCCTATATCAGCAGTGCGGGAATCCGGGTCTTTTCAACGGTGGAGAAGATGCTGCGCCAGAGAAACGGGCATGTTTACCTTTGCTCACTCCAGCCCGCGGTTGCAAAGGTCCTGGATCTCACCGGTTTTTCCCGGGTCCTCTCCATCAGCGCCACAAAAGAAGAGGCCTTGTCCCGGTGCCGGCTGGCACAGAGTCCCGGAACTGCGGGGCCCGGGGCGGATCCGGCTGCGTCCCATACCCGCCTTTCCTCAGAATCCTTCCCGGACCACCCGGCGGTCCTGAAAATCACCGGCAGTCCTGCAGCAGCCTGCAGGGGGACCTTTGACCCCGGGGACTTCGTTCCCCGCATTTTTATTCCGGATGAATTCTCCGTTG
>JAAZNH010000325.1 GCA_012798365.1 Methanomicrobiales archaeon
CCAGAAGAAGACCTTAAAGGCCGGCCCGCTCTCGATGGAGGACTTCACGAGCGCCATCTCCCGCGTGAAATCCCCGCTGACACCCGCGGACCTGAAGCGGCACGAGGACTGGAGCCGGCAGTTCGGGGCAACCTGATCCGCTGTCACCTGCCCAAGCACCAGCCCCCCATCTCACCCCCGCCGGACCTGCCATGAAGATTGACCTGCCTGCTGACCTTATTGCCAAGGCAAACCAGTACGCAAAAGCGTACGAAAAAGCAGCAGCTGACGGCAATGCCCGGGAAGCAAAGCGCCTTGCCGGGGAAGTGGCCGGCCTGTACAGCCTCCTTGCCTGGAAAGTGCCGCTCCGGGAACAGTTTTACCGGGAGCAGGAGCGGACCTGGAAGGAGAAAGCCCGTGCTGCAGAAGCGCCCGATTTCATTGGCGACGAAATACCGCTGCCGGAAGAGCCGGACGAGGCGGCCCGGCCGGCACCCGGATCGATGCGGCATGCGGTCTTCATCAGCTATTCAAAGCCCGATATGCAGGTGGCAAAAGATATCTGCGCCCACCTGGAAAGCGAAGGGATCATTTGCTGGATGGCGCCCCGCAATGTCCTGCCGGGCGAGAACTTCCCCGGGTCGATCATCGACGCCATTGATGCAAGCCGGGTCGTGGTCCTGGTCTTTTCGAAGAGTTCCGACCGGTCCCCCCATGTTATCCGGGAACTGACGCGGGCGGTGAACCGGGACCTCCCCATCATCCCGTTCCGGCTCGAGGACATCCTGCCTTCCAAGAACATGACCTACCTCATCAACATCCCCCACTGGTTTGACGCGTTCCCGCCACCGGTGCAGGCATTCTTCCCGCAGCTGGTACAGACGATCCGGGCCCTCCTTGCAGAATCCGGGCAGGATACTTTCGGAACTCCCGGGCCCTCCTTCAATCCCGCAACCTCCGGCACGCAAGGAATACCGGGGCCCGCCCCACGACCGGGGACTCCGGGAAAACCCGGGTCCCCCCAATCCCTCACAATTCCCGAAGTGCCCGGCCCGCAGGAGCCGGAGGGGTAACCAGACATGGCCTCACCGGATATTTCCCTGGTTATTGATGCATTCCTTGCGCTCTTTGCATCAGCGTTTGCTGTCTTCATCTCCTACCCGGCGATCAAGGAGGCTGTCGGGACCGCCAACTCCGACTTCTTCCGCGTCGCCGTGAGCGCCTTTGCCGGGTCCAGTTCGGCCGGCATCCTGTACCTCTATGTCCGGGACAAGATCCGGACCATGCCGCTTCTCTTCCGGCGGGGCCACGTGATCATCTGCGGCCTCAACCACCACACCTCCCTCATGGTAAAGGATATGGTAAAAAACGGGGTGTATCCCGTCATTATCGAGGCTGACCCGAAGAACCCGTACCTGGAGTCCTGCTCGGTTCTCGGGCTCATCACCCTGGTCGGCCCCCCCTCGGATCCGGTGATGCTCAAAAAAGCGGCCGTGACGCGGGCTGGCCATATCCTCTCCCTCGGCGATGTGGACGAAGACAATGCCGAGGTCGCCCTCACCTGTCTTGCGCTCGTGCAGAAGGATCGCTATCCGCCCCTGACCTGCACGATCCAGATGATCAACCCGATGCTGTACGGGATCATCCGCCGGCACGCCTTCGCCGCTCGGACGGGAGCGCCGGTCCGGGTGGAGTTCTTCAACCAGTACGCGCTCGGGGCCCGGGTTCTTCTCGATACCTGGCCCCCGTTCCCCCCGGCCCTTCCGGTACCCCCCGAAAAGGAGGCCCCGGAACACACCGGCATATCCCCTGATTCCCCACCCCCCGCGGTGATCATCGTCGGGGCCGGAATGCTCGGGACCAGCATTGCCACGCGGCTCGCCCGGACCTGGTACCAGGCCCACAAACAGGACGGCAGGCGGTTCACTCTCACTCTCATTGACACGGAGGCCGACCGGATCACAAGCGGGCTTGTGCACCAGTACCCGCAGATGGAGAAAACCTGCGAGATCATTTCCCTTCCCCTGGACATCCGGTCTGCGGAATTCAAAACCGGCACGTTCCTTGCCGACGCCCGGCTGGTCCATGGCTATACCGCGTATATCTGCCTGGATGATGACTCGCTGGGCCTCTATGCCGCCCTGACCCTCCACCACAACACCACGGCAGAGGGCACCCGCTTCATCGTCCGCATGGACCACAATGCCAGCGTGGCAAAACTGATATCCGGCGAACAGGCCGCCCTTGACAGTATCCGGACCATCTTCCCGGTCAACCTGTTCGAGCTCACGGCAGCCGGCTCGCTCATCCTTGCCGGCGAAGAGGAGATCCTTGCCCGGGCCATCCACGAGAACTACTGCAGCCGTGAGCGGGCAAAAGGGCATACGCGGGAGACCAACAGACTGCTCGTCAGCTGGGACGAACTGGGCACCCTGACGCACAAGAAGGATGGCATCGAGGGAAAAGAATACCAGGATTCAAACCGCCGGCAGGCCACGTTTATCTGGACCAAACTTGCGCTGGCCGGCTGCAGCGTGGGCCCCATCACGGACTGGGACGCTCCGGATACCTTCCGTTTTACCGAGGGGGAGTTATCAAAACTGGAGCGTCTTGAACATGACCGCTGGATGGACGAGAAGATTGCCGGCGGCTGGCGCTATGGGCCGGTCCGGAACGATGCAAAGAAACTCCACCCGTCGATCATCCCGTTTGACGAGCTCTCGGAGCCGGAAAAGGAGAAAGACCGGGACACGATCCGCCAGATCCCCGAACTTCTGTCGTATATCGATTTCCAGGTCAACAGGGAGTGAAACCCTATGGAACCCGATACGAACTATCCACAATCAAATCCAGTACCGCCCGGAAAAAAGAACCCGTTCATCAGCCTTATCCTCTCGCTTGTGCCGGGCCTTGGGCAGGTGTACAATGGCGAACCCCTCCGGGGCGTGGCATTCCTCCTCGGGGTGTTCCTGAGTGCAGGCATCTGCATCTTTGGTTTTTTCGGGGGACTGGACTTTGCCCTTCTTGAAATTGCCATCTACCTGGTCGTTGTGACCCTCATCATATGGGCCGGCGCAGCGGCCGATGCCTTCATCCGGGCCGGCAGGATGAACGCGGGGGAACTACCTCTCACCCCGGCAAATGGCTGGCACATGCTGCTTTTCCTTGTTGGTGCGATCATCCTTGCCGGGATCATCTTTGTGGTTGCGCTTCTCCAGTTCCTCATTTTCGCCGGCGAAGCCATGGGCTCGTATGCCGGTATGCACGCGGAGCGGCACCTCAATATCACGGTCCGGGCCGAGCGGGTGGGCAGCCAGGTCCTGATCACCAACGTTGGCGGCGAACCCTCGGGTCTTGAACAATACGGGGTATGGATAAACGGGGTATACCAGGACCAGCAGCTCGATGCAACGCCCGGTTCAACCCTGCTTGTCAACGCGTCGGGCAGGAATGATACCGTAAAAGTGCGGGGCTGCTGGATATCCGGATCCTGCCAGACATTCCTCAATACGGTCGTGTGAGCAGGAGCCCGCACAGGCACCGCCGGGCCGGTGAACGGCACCGCATTTCCGCCCGGGCAGGGGCGGGGATTAAATAGTCCGTCCCACCATTTCAGCATATGTTAGAACAGTGCGACCTGAGCCAGGCGCTCTCAAAAGAGGAGTACGATGCCGGTATCGAACCCCTCCGGGAGCGGCTCGGGGTCCTCCAGCGGGAGTTCCGCGACCGGAAGATCCCGGTCATCATCATCTTTGAAGGCTGGAGGTTCTCCGGGATATCGGACACGATCAACCGGCTGACAATCGCCCTTGACCCGCGGGGCTTCCGGGTCCACCTGACAAAACCGGCCAATCCGATCGAAACGGCCCACGTCCCGCTCTGGCGGTTCTGGCAGGACACCCCTTTACAGTGAAAGATTGCCATCTTTGACCGGAGCTGGTACTCTGACGCCGTGCAGCGCAACTTCTCGGAAAAGGACGGGTTCACTCTTCCCAAACGGGAGATTGCCGCCATCCTCACCATGGAGAAGCTCTTCACTGACGACGGCGCCCTTGTCTTCAAGTTCTTCCTTCACATTGGTAAAAAAGACCAGAAGGAACGGATTAAGAAGGTGAGAAAGGAGCACCCGGAACTGGTCGACCCTGACTCCCCGTACCGGAACTTCCGGGAGGATGCCGGGTCCGTTGCTGCTCTTGAGAACCTGCTTGAGGCCACGAACACCGACCAGGCGCCCTGGACTCTTGTTGCAGCAACCGACCGGCGCTTTGCGATAACCCGGGTCTTCTCCACCATCATCGAAGGCATGGAGGCCCGGCTCAGCACCGCTGCAGCGGAACCGGCACCCGCACCGGCAACCCTGCCAGCCGCCGCAACTGCTGCCACTGCCACTACTGCCTTCGGAAAGAAGAAGGCAAAAGTGCCTGCCCCGGCCTCCGTTCCCATACCGGAAACCCCGATCCTTGATGCGCTGGACCTCAGCCTTGCACTTCCCGAGGCAGAATATGAAAAACGCCAGAAGAAGTACTCGGACCGGCTCCACGAGCTCCAGTACGCGATCCACCGGGACAAGATCCCGGTGGTCATGGTGTTCGAAGGTTGCGATGCCGCGGGAAAAGGCGGGGCGATCATCCGGCTTGATCGGGCGCTCAATCCCCGCTGCAGCGTGGTTGAACCGGTTGCGGCCCCGACGCCGGAGGAGAAAGGCCACCATTACCTCTGGCGGTTCGTCTGCAACCTGCCCCCGGCCGGCGATATCACCATCTTTGACCGCTCCTGGTACGGCCGCGTGCTCGTGGAGCGGGTGGAAGGGTTCTGCACAACCGCCGAATGGCAGCGGGCGTATGATGAGATCAACGCCATGGAAGAGTACCTTGTCCGGCATGGGGTCGTGCTCCTGAAGTTCTGGCTCCAGATCGACCAGGACGTGCAGCTCCAGCGGTTCCATGAGCGGGAGACCGATCCGCTGAAAAAATACAAGATCACTGATGAAGACTGGAGAAACCGGGAGAAGTGGGGCCTCTATCGCGGGGCAATCGAGGAGATGCTGGCAAAGACAAGTCCCCCCCGGGCACCGTGGACGCTGGTGGAGGCAAACGACAAGTACTATGCCCGGGTGAAAATCTTCAAAACCACAATCAGGGTGCTTGAAAACGCCATCCGGCAAAAGAAGAAGCGCATCAAACAGTCCTCATAAATCCCCTTTTTTTCCCGTGCGCTTTTTCAAACGGGAGCATTCAATTTCTGCGACCCAAATCGCGTATCTCGGCACGCACTTTGGG
>JAAZNH010000326.1 GCA_012798365.1 Methanomicrobiales archaeon
AGAGGTCTTCCCGCACGCCGACTGGCGCTTCCTTGAACGCTGCCGCAAGGTTCTTTGCCGACCGTACAAGGAAGCGCCAGTCGGCGTGCGGGAAGACCTCTTTCCTGTGCGTGGGGCCGTACACCTTGTGGATCGGCTCGCAATCCACGATCCGCGGCATGAGAAACCCGATGACCGGCCCGCCCTGCTTTGCGTACAGGACCGATGTCGGCCAGGCAGAGATCTCCTTGAGCTCCTCGTTGCAGCCCCGCACCATCAGCAGCAGTTTCTGCTGTTTCTGCTCAGTGAGGGGCTTGTGGTAGATCTTGGCCACCGCATTGTGGTGCGTCCGGACCACTTCATACACGTCACCTTCGCCACCGCTGCCGATCCTCTTTCCCAGGATCACGCGGGATCCGTAACTGTCAAAATACGGCCGGACAGCGACATGCGACATCGGGGTCACCCGGCAATGCGGACTGCAAGAACCAGGGTCTTGTCGTCATCACTGCGTGCACTGATATCCTCGCGCAACAGGAAGGGTGCAAGCTGGAGCGACAGGGCGCCGATCCCGTCAGCCGGGCTTGCCCGGAGCGCGGCAAAGAGCGGGGAGAAGAACCCTGCATGGGCGGTTCGTGTTGCAAACGAGAGGACCAGGGTCTGGAGTCCGTCCGTGAAGAGGGCAATCTCGTCCGGTGCGTCCGCGAACCGGATCTTCAGATTTTCCTGATATTTTTCGTCCGTGAGAAAGAAGGTGGTGTTGGCATACTCGCCCTGCTCCGGCCAGAAGACCGTATCATACATGGTGCCAGACCCGGTCACGATTGCGCCGTCGCCGATCTGGAAATACACCGCCAGGTCCGGTCCGGCAACAGCCCCGAGGATGGTTGTGGCATAGTCCCGCGGCTTTTTCCCGTTGTGGTCTGCTTCAATATCAACTGCGGCGCGAGCCTGCGTGATCCAGTCCTTGACAATATTATCCGTGATCTTTGAGATGTCCGGTTCGTCCCGGACAAATGCGGTGATCTGCTCCCACAGCGTGGTGCAGGCAATCTCTGCACCTCTTCCGCCATCCGTAGTGCTCCCGGCGCCATCAGCGGCAAGGCCGATGAAAAAATGGGTGTCTGCAATCTGGACCGACCCGGCTTTTGAGAAGTCCTGGCCGCTCTCGCCCCGGCTGCTGTGGGCTTTCCCGGTGACGGATGCTCCTGCCTGTTTCCACCTCATATTTCGCTCCAGCCGACCGGTGGGGGGAGCTGGATCCTGTCGCCAGGGTTGGAGCGCGAAGCGGATTTCATGGAATTGGAGAGCCACTGGAAGAATTCACGGAACTTTAATCCCTGCAGCCGGACCGGGTCGCGGACCGAGATCTGTTTTAAGATCTTCATGTCGGCCTTGTTGACCCCGATGGCAAAGAACGCGAACGCCTTGCTGTTCTCGCCCTCGCGGACCATGGCGGCAGCGCTCTGCCATTCATCGGTCGGCGCGCCGTCCGTGATGAGGAAGATCCAGGGCCGGTAGAACGAGATCCCGTTGGCCCGGTACTGGTCTTTGCGGCTCCGGATCAGTTCGATACCCTTGCGGATCGCCTCGCCCATGGGGGTGTCGCCTTCTGCCTGGAGCTGCGGATCAAAAAAACACTCCGCTGTATTGAAGTCCGAGATGAGCCGGACCGGCCCGAAGGTCAGCATGGCGACCTCTACGCGCTTGATGGCAAGCGAATCGGTCTGGAGTTCATTGTAAAATGCGTGGATCCCTTCATTGAGTTCCGTGATCGGTTCGCCGGCCATGGACCCGGAGGTGTCGAGGAGCAGGAGGCAGGGGCATCGCGGTTCAGGGTTCTCTGCAAAGGTCACCGATGCAAGCGGCTGCTGGTCGGGGAGGGTATCGAGGCTGGTATTGTTCATCCAAATCTCTCCATAAAAATCCGGACTTCTGGATTAGTTCAGATTATCTTCTTTAAGCGTTCTTTTGTCTTACGTTAAATTTTTTCTTTCTTCGGGATGTCGAATTATTAACCAACCGGTTTTTGCGCGGATCATATCGAATAACATAATTGACCCGGCACCGGATCACTGCTCATCCTGGTAGTATCATGACGCTTCCGCTTCCGGTGTTTATCCTCCTGTTCGTCTTTCCGTACCTCGTTTCCGGTACGCTTACTCTTCTTTTTGCCATCCAGGGCTGGCGCTACCGGCACATCCGGATATCGATCCCCTTTACCCTGATTATGGCTGCTCTTACGGTCTGGTTTTACGGGTATGTCCTGGAACTGGTAAGCCCCAACCTCACCATGAGCCTCCTGTTCAACCATATCGAAGTTCCCTGTACGCTGGTTGTGCCGGTTGCATTCCTGGTCCTGGTCCTGTATTATACCGGCCATGAAAACTACGTAACAAAAAAAAATCTCCTCCTGCTTTCGGTAATCCCGGTTATCGTCATGCTCCTGGAACTATCCAATGATTATCATTTCCTGTACTATACGCAGTTCTACCCAATTTCGTTTGAAGGAATGACGGTCTGGATGCATGATTACGGCCCGTTCTTCCTGATTGGCGTCATCTACACCTACACCCTTGTCACAGTAGCGCTTATCCTGATTCTTGCCGCTCTCATCGGCACCGGAAAACACCAGCGGCGCCCCCTGGCCCTTCTCCTCATTGCCTCAATTGTCCCGGTGATCATGAACCTCCTCTTTATCCTCAAAGTGATCTCCCCGGGCGGCCTTGACCTGACCCCCGTTGCATTCCTGGTGACCGGCCTCATCCTTGCATTCGGTCTCTTCCGGTATCTCCTCTTCTCCATGCCCGTTGCATACAAAAAAGTCATCAGCCAGATGCAGGAGGGTGTTATCCTGACCAACGGGCCGTCCCTTGTCATCGATCTCAATCCCGCTGCAGAGCAGATAACCGGTGTGAGGGCAGAGGATGCAGTGGGAAAGGAGATCGCGTCCGTCTTTCCCCCGCTCTCTTCCTGCATGGGTACCGGAATCATGGCGAAGGATGGCACCAGGACTGAATGCATGTACCCGCGGGAAGGCCATGAGCCGGTATACCTGGATATCATCACCATGCCCCTGGGCGAGCCTGTCACCGGTTCGGGTGCAGGGTTCATTCTCCTGCGCGACATCACGGAACGCAAAAAAACCGAACTTGCCCTTGCTGAGGCAAACCGTAAGATCAACCTCCTTTCCGGTATCACGCGGCATGATATCCGCAACCAGCTCACCGCACTGAGTGCCTACCTGATGCTTTGCGAAGAGACGCCGGATGACCCGGTGGCACAGAAAGGATATTTTACCATGCTCAATACCATCGCAGCCCGGATCGAACACCAGATAGGATTTACGAAATTATACGAGGATCTGGGGGTGAATGCGCCTGCCTGGCAGGATGCAGAATCCTGTATCCGGCAGGCAATGGACGGGCTTACGCCCGGCAATGTCCGGGTTGATATCGCGATCAACGGAATCTCTCTCTATGCCGACCCGCTGCTCGAGAAGGTTTTTTACAATCTCCTTGATAATGCCCTGCGCTATGGTGGCCCGGATCTCACGACCATCCATGTGACCACTCATCCCGCTGATGCCGGCCTTGACCTGGTCTTTGAAGACAATGGTGCGGGTGTTGACCAGAACAACAAGCTCCGGATATTTGACAAGGGATTTGGGAAAAACACCGGCTTTGGCCTCTTTCTCTCGCGAGAGATCCTCTCGTTGACCGGCATCACGATAACTGAAGATGGTATTCAGGGTCGTGGAG
>JAAZNH010000327.1 GCA_012798365.1 Methanomicrobiales archaeon
GAAAGGCAACGTGGACAAGGTTGAAATGCTCGTCTGGCGCCACAATGCCCCGCCGCTTCCCTGCCTTGTTTCGACAAGGGTCATCCCCTTCCATGGCGTTCCCCACGTCCTTGCGATCATCTACATCTCTTCTGACGGAAAAACAGGATCACCGTAACCGGGCCCGCGGGCAACCGGTAATCCGGCCAGCAATGCAATACCGCAAATGTGGTGTGAAAGGACCCGTGGACAGGATTTTCACCGGGCGGAAAGATATGCGTCACGATTCCTGCCGCACTGAAGCCACCATTGGATCCGCGTCTCCCCTGCAGGCAACACGAAGTTGAGGGTTCACAAGGCTTCGAAAATGGCTAACTGGGGTACCGGGTTGATCCTGACAAAGTAGATGAAGACCACCGCGATGGTTGCGATCAGGGCCAGGTAACAGATGAAGATCGCAAGGTCCCGGAGAGGATCCGGTTGTTCGGGTTCGATCATGGGAGATGCTCCGTCACAAACAGCATTGTGGGGCTCAAGGTATTTGAGGCGTGTGGTCGGGAGACGGTGCGGGAGATCCCGGTTTTATGATGGGGGACCAGAGGTGCCATTTTTTTGTGAGGGGGGGGCCGGACCCTCCGGAAAAATTTTGCGGGGAGAGCGTAGCCCTGCCCCATCCTGCAAAATCAACCGGACAATTATCGCCTTTGTCCGCTGCACCGCCATTCATTCACTGCACCAGAAAATCAGGAACTTTTATCAGCAAACACGGATAAGAAAAGTTTCCATGGCACAGGAAAATTTTTGCAGCAAATGTGGAGCGGCCAGGAAACAGGGAACCCTTTTTTGTTCGCAATGTGGAGCAAAATATCCTGCAACTCCCCAGGCAGCTGCGCCGGCGCCGGCAGCCGGACTCACATGTAAGGCATGCGGGAATCCCTTAAAGCCGGGCGATAAATTCTGCAGCAAATGTCTTGTGAAAGCACCTGACAGCGTTGCAGCGGCCCCTGCGGCAGCAAAAATGCCGGCGCAACCGGCAGCCGGCAGTGACCGGTGCCGGCGCTGTGGTGCTCCCATCCCGCCAGGCGATATCAACTGCAGGCCATGCTTTGAAAAAATCCAGGCGGAAATCTTTGAAAAAGTGGGGATCAACCCGCCATCATCCAGGCCGGCACCTGCACAAACACAACCTGCCCAATCCCACGCAACACACGCCATACCGGTGCAATCCGCTGATACAAATTGTCACCATGGGACAGAGATCCCCGCTGTCGAATGTTTCACGGTCGAAGTGGTACGGAACGCCGACGCGGCTTCATCATTTGAAGGGAATCTGATGGTCACGACGATGGTCTGCGATAATATCCGTCAGGATACTGTTGTAACTCCATCGATGGCACTCCTCGAATACCCCCAGCTCGAAGATACAAAAGTGGATGACCAGAGCGGACTTTTCAAAGAGGCCCGGATTACGTTCACCCAGAAAGAGCGGATGACCTGCATCATCGATGCGGACGGAAAAACCATCTACTGCCTCTTCGCTCCCGAGAACCAGTACCTTCCCATTAATTATGGTGTGCTCTCCATGCTCTTCACGATGGGGAATCACCGGGTATCCTGCCTGGCAAATCCCATTGAATGGGCCAAGCACGACACCGGGGATTTTCTGAAAAATTTCCAGAACTTTCCCTCATCCGGGGGCCGGGACTATGCATCCTACTTTAACATCGTGCCTCTTGCAACGGAGCCAAAGAAAGCTGCCGGCCTCTTCGGGACTCTGGGTGCCCTCAGCAAGGGCGTCCAGAATTTCTCCTTAAACCAGTATGCGGCAATGCGCGATCCGGTTGATAAACTCGAAAGCATTGCCATGCATCGCCAGAAGCTTACCGCACTTCTCACGTCACCGGAAAAAACCGTGGATTTGGGTTACAGGCAGAAAATCTGTGGCAAGTGCGGGAACGACGTAATCTATGATCCGGCAGAGAATGCCCTATACTGTACTGGTTGCGATGCCTATGTCCAGCGTCTCGGCAATCCCCCCTGGCATGACTATTATATCAAAAACATGGAAAAAACCGCAACTATCATGAAACCCCCGGCAACCGATTATGCGATGATGCACCGTTCAGCGTACTGCCCGGTCTGTGCAGCCCAGCTCAAATACATCTATCTTCAGCAATGGGCGGAATATGGCACACCTGGCAACCATATCTGGTTCTGCCCCCACTGCTTGGAGGAATCCCCGCAGGTAATGGATCATCCCGTAAATATTCCGGTTTTACTCACCTGCAGTATCTGCGGTAAAAGTCACCCGTCGCTTGCGGATTCCGATGTGACAATATGCCCGTCCTGTGGAGCACAGCTCATGTCCGCGGACTGGGAGAAGAGGCAGCCGATGCCCCAGCAGAGCCCCAACGCAGGAACGCAGTGGGGCGATTTCCCCTGGTCATCCCTTCAGAGGTACCAGCGTTCAGAATTCACCCCCATACAACCACCCGAGGGCTTCTGAGGAATACCATGACGCCATTCTCCCGTTCCCGGGATCCACAGGATCCCAGGTTTCGTCGGGCCCCGCTCCCGGTCATCCAGAAAGAGCCGCTCCCCCGGATGATCTTCTCGTTCTTCCTACCAGGGGCCGGCCAGTTAACCCTGGGCCGGTTTAAACGGGCTGCCGGGATCTTCCTCCTGTTCCTGTTCATCATGATGATTCCCTCTTCAACCGGGATTGTCCATATCCTCCTGTCTGGGATATTCTTACCAGTACTTGTTGTCTTCTGGATATGGAATGTCTATGATGCCTACCGCTGCACAATAGAAGCAAACGAATCCATGCCCGATGAACCTGCTGCAGGTAGCGGACAGGGGCCGGTATTTACCAGGGAGCCTAATCCCCTCATGGATAATTTTGAGATCGCTACCCAGCCACAACCGGACCTGGAGATTGCGCGAACCAACCGATTCTGCACCGGGTGCGGAAACCCGGTTGATGCGTCAGCGGGGAAGTTCTGTCCATACTGCGGGAAATTATTGTAAGAGCAGATCCGGGGAGA
>JAAZNH010000328.1 GCA_012798365.1 Methanomicrobiales archaeon
ACATGCCCAGGATCCTGCCTAGGGACAGGTGAATGATACCAATCCAGATGGAAAGGACCATCAGTTCCGGAATGTTCGGGCCGTGTCCCCCGTGCTCTGACATCAGGTGACGGGAATAGACGACCGGGTTCCATCCGGGGATTGCGAATCCTAAGAATTCGCTGTACATGATACCAAAGAAGATCGTTGAGATGCTCGCGTTCCTGAGGACATCGAGAAGCTGGTTGCCCGCTTCGCCTTTCAGGAACTTCCGCAGCCCCATTGACATCGCAAGGAAGATCAAACCATACCCGACATCACCGACAATCAACCCGAAGAAGAGGGGGAAGACGATCGAGATCATCAGGGTGGGATCTATCTCGGTGTACCTGGGCCGGGAGTAGACATCCATGAGCACCTGCGTCGGTTTTGCAAAGTCCGGGTTGTTGTATTCCACCGGTACCGAGTCATGCTCTGGATCTGTTGGTAAGACCGTGACGTAGATCCTGCCCTCCGTTACGTGGACAAGGGAATTCGTCACGTCGGTGACTTTCTCCGTCGGCACCCACCCTTCTGCAACAAACGTCTGCTTGGTTGTTGCAAACCGGAGCGTGGCCTCGGTCTGGTCGACCTCTGTTTTTAAGAGTTCTTCGCATGCAACCAGGAATGCGGCATGTTTCTGCTTCACGCCGTCAAGCTGCGTGCCAATCTCGTGCATCTCCCTGCTGAGCGCCGCGATCTCGTTCTGGTAGAAGTCGATGCGGCCTTTTGCGGACCCGGATTCACTGGGGATCGGGACCGACTGGAACCCGGCTTCGCCAAGGGCTTTTTCAACATCGCCCTTCTGCTCGGTCGGGAAAACAACAACAAGGAAACTTTTGTCTTTGCCCTTTGCAAGATGCATCTCGCAGGGGACACTTAAGGATACTTCGCGGGAAACGTAACCGGCAAGGGTAGTGAATCTCTTGTAACCGTGATACAGATTCAGGTCAACCGGTACGTCTAAGAACGGCGTGATCTCAGCGATCTTCTGTTCGATCTCCTTGATACGCGTGTCGAGCTTGGAGCGCCTGACCGAGAGCTCCTCGACCTCCCGTTCCAGTGACGGGAGTTCCTGTTCGATCCTTGTCTGCAGCTCGTCCTGTGAACAGCACGGGCCTGCACTGACATCGTCGGCATTGAGTGCGACGGTGTTTGTTATCGCCCGGACCTTGATAAGGTCTGCGGACTTTTCGCTTGCACCTGAAAGAGGCGTACCTATCTTAAAGCCCTCGTAGCCTTCTGCTCCGACATCAACATAATCTTCGATGTGGAACAGGTTATGCCGGTACAGTACCGAGATAACCGGGGCCATCTGGTCCCGTGAGGCAGCGATGAGAAGCCGGCTCATCTGCTTAGGCTTTAACATGCAGCTGCTCCTTAAACCGCAAAACCAGCAGCTGCACTGCCTTTGAAAGGTTTGCTTCGCCTTTCACTTTGAGTGTCGCTGCGCGCTGATTGCCACTTTTTATGATTTCAGCGTGCTTAAGTGCCGCCTGGTGCCGTGCTTCTTCCAGTTTCAGCTTTTTGTATTGTTCTGCATTGCTCTGCGCTTTGGTTACCAGGTTATCAGCTTCAAGCTCAGCCTGAGAATGCCGTTGCTTCTTCTCATCCTGCGCCTTGCTGATGGTGGACTGGTACTCTTCTTCAGCCTTTTTTATGTTTTTTAAGACCTCAGTCTTCATCCAACCCTCCTCTCACGGCAAGTACAATAGTTGGGAAAATTGGGATATATGCATTGTTATTTCGCGGTGAGGAGCATTCACGGCAGAAAATACCGCGCTAACCCGGCTCTTTTTACAAAATCTTTGTGGATAACTCGTAGTTTACCCGGGACACGGTTGCGTGCTGTGGCAGATGGTGGATTTCCACTCCGCCCGGGACACCCCTGAGGACCAGCCCTGCCAGCTCGTCGCTTGAACAGATCAGGTGTTGTTCCGGGTGGGTCCCGCGCCGTATGTCGCAGCTGGTATGGATCTCCGGCCCTGCCGAAACCAGGTAGGCGAAGCGCTTCGAGCCCGGGTGGTTCCGCGGGAGGACGGTGAGCGGGATACGGTATTTCCGGACAAACTCGATGAGCATGATCGCCGGTTCCAGCGGGCCGCCTTCCGGTGCTGATGCGGCAACCAGGTCAGATGGATCAAGGGTCTGGCAGTATTCCTGCTCTGCGGTTTCTATGCAGAGAGCAAAGCGGGCATTGGCATGCCCGGCCAGCAAAAAAGAGCGGGTTCCCCTGACCAGCAGGAAATCCCCGTCAAGAGGATAGTTCATAGTTCTTTGACATTATCCGAATCGCAGTTCGGGCAGACGGGTTTTTTCTTGGGGTTGACATGCGAGAATGTCTCCTCGCAGTCATTACAGCGGTACTTCTTTGCTTTTACCCGGTCATCAAAATCGAGGTCCCCGGAAGGGCCTCCGCCAACAGTACACATGGGTACTCACCTCATAACGACATCCTCATCGTAACGATATAATGCTATCTGGCCGTGTCCTTTTGCATGCGGCTGTTCAGATAAGGACAAAGTTGAACGCCACAAGGGCGATGATCAGGAGGATACAGGAATGCTTGACCCCCGCGGATAACGCCGATTCGCCCATCTGCCCTGCGATAAGGCCCGAGAAGAGGGCCTGGATGAGACAGGCATGGTAGAGCAGGCGGCCGAACGTCTCGACCGGGATCGAACCAAGCCCTGCCAGGGCGCCGGTCTGCGGCATGCCGGTAGTTGTCACATTGGCAAGGACCGGCAGGAACTGCGTTGTCAGTACTGCAACGACAAAGAGGAAGACGAAGAACGACAGGTACACGATTGCCGTGTAAATGAACATCTCGGAGAGACGCTCCCGCTTGAGGACCTCGCTCATCTTGGCATCGCTTGACGCAATGGAGAGAACCTCATTGATCTGCCCGCTCATCTCGCTTGCCTTGGTGATGAGCGTAACGGTACGGGCGATGGACGGGGTACTGACGCGCTCCTCAAACCGCATCAGCGCCTCGGTGAAATTGGCCCCCCAGTCCATGTCCCGCTTGATGCGACGGATCTCGTAGCTGAGCAGGCCCAGGTTGGTGTTGACCATGATGGCAATGGCCTGGGCAATGGTCAGGCCGACCTGGTTGATGCCCGACATCCGCTCCAGAAAGTCCGGGATGAGTGACTGGATGCCAAGCACCTTCTGGGACCAGATCTCGTAAAAGATCGCATACGGGATCATGATGATGAGGAGTGCAATGACGATGTGGTCGTCCACGACCGCGATATAGGTCTCGAAATTCTGGTATTGCGGCACCCTGACAAGAACCAGCATAATGTACAGAATTGCCACAGGGACCGTGATGTAGAGGGTATGGTTCACGTTGCTGACGAAACTCTCAAGCGGGTGCCGTAGGTGGTGACCGATTGCACGGATGCGGTCGTATTTTTTGAGTTGTTCGAAGAGATACTCTTCATTGTCCCGCTTGACGACCCGCACCTCCGAGTAGGTGTGGAGCCACTTAGTCCTTACATACCGCTCCGTCTTCTCGGCCTTGATGGAGATGAGGTCGATGAGCAGGATAAAGACAAGCGATCCTATTGGCATGACGGCGTAGGTGATGATGGCCAGCTGGAGAACCGCTGCCCCGCCCATCATGCCCATGACGACCATGATGATGATGAGGAAGAGCGGTCCTGCAACAAAGAGCGTGACATAAGATTCCGCCACGATGGACAGGACGTTGAGGAACTGCCGCTGCTCAAACCGCGCCTCTTCCTGGTACATGCGGACCCGCGTCCCAAGGAACTCCGCCATGTCGCCCCCGCTCTCGATGACCGAGAGGAGGTCCTCAAGGAAATTCTTCAGTTTTTCAGAAGGCGTGGTCTCCGAAAGATGACGGATGGCCGTAACCACATCGTACCCGAAAAAATCCGCATCCCGCACGATCTGGCGGAATTCCAGGGCAACTTCACCGTAGATATTTGAACGGTCCGAGAGGGAACGGAAGATGGTCATGAGTTGCGCCCCGCCCCGCCGCATCGCGTACATGTAGGCAACCGCGTTGTGCAGCGTCAGGTTGATCTTGATGCTGCGGTTGCCTTTCTCGATGGATGGCAGCCTGAGCATCAGGACATAGCCGGCATAGACCCCGATAAGAAAACCGACGATGGCAGCTGCAGCCTGCATATAGACCGTGGAGAGGCCGGAACTGAGAACGGACGGGATCCCGATGTTGAAGACATTGGTGATCCCTGCCTTTCCTGTCACCATCTGGAGGGAGAGGAACATGCTGCCAAAATAGCCGATACCGGCAAGCAGGACGCCGGCCAGGAGTGAGACACGGAATGCACGCCAGAGGTACTGTTCAAGGGTCACCCCGCTCCTCGCGGAGACAAGATCGGCATGCAGGCTGTGGTACCTGACCGGATCGCGGCGAACCAGCTGGTGGATATAGTCCCGCACAATCATTGGATTACCTTGCGGAGGTCCGCAACATTGGCAATAACATTTTTCGCGTTGATATTATACGCGTGGAAGACCGAGGCAACCGAGATATAATCCTTGATGTCCTGGGCCTGCATGGCAAGCAGGATCTTTTTGCGGATCGCAATCTCTGCTTCCAGCTGGTCGCGGGTCCACCCGCGTTTCTCGGAAATATCTGCATAGACCTGCGAGCGCCCGGTGTACGTGAACACGTCGTGAACCGGATCATAGATAAAGACGTTGTTGACCCTGAGATTACCGGTTGACGGGTCGATGCCGGCGATCTCCACGATCTCCTGGGACCGCCGGACCCGTTCAACGCCCCGGTAAATCAGACCCTGGATACTCATGATATTGAGGGCCTGCATCATGTTCCGGGGAACATTCAAAGGCTCGCTCTCCAGGCGGTGGATAGCTGCATCCACGCTTCCTGCGTGCATGGTCGAGAAGGTGGTGTGCCCGGTATTCATTGCCTGGAACAGTGTCTGGGCTTCGGCACCACGGACCTCCCCTACGAGGATGTATTCCGGCCGCTGCCGCATGGCGGCCCGGAGCAGGTCGAACATGTTGATGGCATTGCCGCCTTCCGTGAGTGCTTCCCGGGTCACGCTTGCGATCCAGTTGTCGTGATAGAGGGTAATTTCCCGGGTATCTTCGATGCTGACGACTTTTGCCACCGGTGGGATGAAAAGCGAGACGGCATTCAGGGACGTGGTCTTGCCCGAGGCAGTCCCCCCGATGAAGATCAGGCTCTTGTTGTTCTCGATCGCGAGCCAGAAATACGCCAGTGCATCGGCATTGAATGTCCCCATCTCCAGAAGTTCGATGGGAGAGAACGGCTCCTCACGGAACTTACGGATGGTAAAGGATGTTCCGCGGGTCGTCACTTCTGTCCCGAGGGTGAGCTGCAGGCGGGAGCCTTCGGGAAGTGTGGCATCGATCATCGGCGAACCGGTTGAGATGTGTTTTCCGGACCGCTGGGCAAGGGAGATTGCGAGGGAGTAGAGGACATCTGACTCGAACATGATGTTGGTCATGATGTTCCGGTACTGCCGGTGGTACAGGAAGAGCGGGATATTGTTGCCATCGCAGGAGATATCCTCAAGCATCGGGTCTTTCATGAGGGGATCGATCCGGGACCAGCCGATGAAGTTCCGGATAAGGAAATACTGGAGCTTATACTGGGTGGAGGGTTCAAGGGAGAGCCCGTAGTCGTCGAGCAGCCGGTGCATCTTTTCCATGAGGATGCGTTTCCGGTCCTTTTTGATCTCGTCCGTGGTCAGGATGAGAACATCGCGCAGGTCTTCATGGAGGCGTTCGAGCAGCTCGTATTCAAAATCCGAGAGCGTGGGCTCGAATAACAGGTACTCCTTCTGGTTGGTGCGTTTGTTGTGGGCGATGATGACAAGGGACCTGCCTTTCTCGACCCAGTACTGGTCGAGCTGTTCATAATCGGGGGGAATCGAGACATCCACGAGACTGCCGTGCCGCTCGAAATCATATTCATCAATTACCGAATCCGGTTTTCCTTTCAGGAGCTTGAAATAATGGCCAAGATTCGATCCGGTCCTGGTTTTTACCGGTACGTTTCCCGTAAGGGGTGCCGGAGGAACCTGCGGGGATGGGGGGACGCTGGTTTCAGGAGATACTACCGGTTGTTCCACGGGTGGTATTTCGGAAAGATCCTCCCTGGAAGAGACCTGCGTTTCATCCTCCTGCGTGCCCGCTGGCTCATTGGTTTTTGCGGGTTTGAAAAAATCCTTGATCTGCACTACTCCATTCCCCCACTCTCCGGCTGACCGGCAGGTTTTCCCGGTGTACAATTCGCGCAACCATTCTATTTAAGCATGAATGATATCGTGAGCTTTGTGACGTTTCGTGGAATACGTGCCGTTTTACCCTGCTGGACAGATATATTTATCTGTGAAATCATGCGAGTCTCTTGTGCGGATATCCGCAGTTCATCCGAGGACTGAATAATGCCGGACACAAAAGCGGGAAGAATGCCTACCGGGATTGCATCGCTCGATCCCATCATCGAAGGAGGTGTACCCCGGGGTTCCGTGATACTGCTCCTTGGTGACCTCGGTGCTGGAAATTATGAGTTCATGTTCAGCTCCATTGTCAACAGCCTTGTCCTGATGGGTACCACCCCCCAGCCGGCGGGGATCGCCGAGGAAATCCGGTACATCACGTTTACCCGGATCAAGGAGGATATCCGGCAGGAGATCATCAGCTCCCTGCATATCGATGGTATTGATAAGCTCGCGGACAAGATCCAGTTCGATGACCTCTCGGATCTGTATTTTGACCGGAGCATTGTACCGGATGACTGGTACAGCCACAGCGATGTGTTCACCCGCCTCCAGAAGCGTTCAGGCCATGAGAATATCCTTGTCCACCTGGCAAATGTTGTCAATGCCACAAAACCGGGCGGCCTCATCGTCATGGATTCGGTTACGGACCTCTCGACCCAGTCCCGTGACCCGGTTGGATGGCAGAACATGGCAGGCTTCATGCGGGGCCTCCAGCGCGTGGCCAAGCAGCGGGGGATCACGTGTTATCTCCTGCTCAGCCAGGGCATCCTTGAGGAGACCAAGGAGAAGGAACTTGCCGAGATTGCGGATGCGGTCCTCCTCTTCCGGTGGGAAGAGAGTACCGGGGCCCGCCGGCACCGGGTGATGTATTTTGAAAAGTTCCGGGGCGTTATGCCTCACCTTGAAGAACGGGACCTCGTGAAATTTGCCGTCCGGATCTCGGCCACGGGCGGCTTTGAAGTCAGCAACATCCGGGTGGTCATATGAACGGAGAGAGGGTCAAGGTTGGCATTGTCGGGCTTGACGATATGCTGGGCGGGGGACTGATTCCCGGCAGTATCTGTTCGATCATCGGCACCTATGGTACCGGTAAAACCACCTTCTCGTTAGAGTTTGTGTGGGATGGCCTCAAAAAAGGCGAAAAGATCATTTACATCAGCCTTGAGGAGCGGCAGGAGCGGATCCTCGAGTATATGCGGCTGAAAGGCTGGGACGTGGAGCCCTACCTCAACAAGGCACTTTATGTCATCAAGCTGGATCCCACTGACTTCAACCTTGCCAACAACCGGATCAAGAATGAGCTGCCCCGGCTCATCGAGGAGCTGAAGGCAACAAGGGTTGTCATTGACCCCATCTCCCTGTTCGAGGACCTGTTCTCCACGGATTCGGAGCGGCGGCAGGAGATGTTCCATTTCATCGAGGGCCTCCGGGACAGGAAGTGCACGATCATGATGACTTCCGAGACAGACAAGGACAACCCGTTCTCAAGCCGGCATGCCCTTATCGAGTACCTGTCTGACACGGTCATCCTGCTCCGGTATGTCCGTCCATCGGACCTGACCGATGTCCATCTTGCCCTTGAGGTCGTGAAGATGCGCATGTCGGCCCATTCCCGCGAGATCAAGCCGTACGAGATCCAGCAGGACCAGGTGCTGGTGTACTCGGAAGCGAACGTGTTTTAGGATAACCGATCCGGTCCGGTGTTTCCGGGGGAATCCGGATATGGAACTTTTTTTTTTAAAAAAGGAGTGGACGCTGTCTTCTGGCCCAGCCTATACAACCCGTACTTTTGCGCCGGAGTTGCGGGCTGCGGTCAGGAGGGTGGTCCCTCCGGTCTGTTCCCGCATGAACGAGCGGGCTGCCTGTTCCAGGGCCCCCATGTTCGTGTCGCCAATGGCAAAGACCGCCGGGCCAAAGGAGGAGAGGCCGGCCCCGGCAGCCCCCGCATCCCGGAGCAGGGGGAGCAGCCCGGTGACCTGCGGCGGCTGGAGGGAGAGCTCGATCCTCTTGAACCCGAGGCCCTGGATGGTATTGACCGATGAACCAAAGAGGTCGAGGTCGTGCTCTGCAATGCCGGGGAGCATCTTCATCATCACTTCGTGGCAGACTTCCCGTACTTCACTGAGGGGGACCGGGCAGTTGTCGCGGAAGATGTCGGTCTCGGCCGCCCCGCTGGCTCCCGCAGGTACCGATGGGATTGCAAGGAGGACCTTCCAGTCCTCCGGGAACTCATGGCGGGCAAGCACCGGCGGGGGATTCACTCCCCGTGATGCTGCGGAAGGCCGGAAGTCCGACTTTTCACATCCTGCCCCGAACCGGTGCCCCCCGTCAAGGATGAACCCGCCCTGTTCGAAAGCCGCGGTGCCGATGCCACTCGTGCCGCCACGCCCGGCCAGCCGTGCAAGATCTGTTACGGACAGGTCCCTGCCCCCGAGCTCCGCAATCGCCCGTGCAACCGCAAGCGCAACCTGCGAGCCGCTCCCGAGGCCAACGTGGGCCGGGTAATCGCTGCGCACCGTGATGCGAACGCCGTCCGCAATACCGAGTTTTGCAAGGATTTCGCGGGAGATCCGGTCAATCCGCTCACGGGTCGCCATGTCGCCCCCCTGCACAAGGACTTCCGGCGAATGTTCGGCCTCGATCAGGATCCCCGGCTCATCCAGCGTGATCCCGACACCCCCGTCAACGCGCCCGGAGCCCCCGTGCATGTCAATAAGCGAGATATGCACCCGCGAGGGGGTCCTGATAATCACGCGCCGGGTATCGGAGAACCGGTTGTAGGTGAACTGCTCCTCGATGAAAATGAGTGGTTTTTTGTCATGGATGATCTGGTATTGCCGTGAGAGGACCGGCTCGTCTTTGTTGATGGCAAAGATACGGCCGGCCTCCTCGCTTGCCGGGGTCACTCGTGCTGTAAGGATCTCCCGCCGGGCTTCGATATGGTGTTGTTTGATGATCTTCCCGATGGGGATATCCGCCTTCATCAGGTCATCCCTGAATTCCGGGGAGAGCCGGGCAATGGGCGTGTCGGATATCGCGTAGATGAGGACTTCATTATCCTCTTCAGTCTTGATCTCCACGATGCGGTGGTTGACCGGGTCGCCTTCTGCGATGCTCAGGTTGTCTGCGGCAGCCCGATCTGCCGGGACCACCTCCTGTACCAGGGTA
>JAAZNH010000329.1 GCA_012798365.1 Methanomicrobiales archaeon
ACGATGCTCCCCACGATTGCGATCCATGAGGGGACCGTCTACGGCCGGATCTATTCGGCCGTGCGGCAGATCCCGTACGGCAGCACGGCAACGTACGGCGAGATCGCCCGCATTGCAATGACCTCGCCCCGCGTTGTCGGCCAGGCGATGGCCCGTAACCCGACGCCGCTTGTCATCCCCTGCCACCGGGTTGTTGCGGCGGATGGCATCGGGGGATTTTCTCCGGAGATTGAGATCAAGGAGCAGCTCCTTCTCATGGAAAAGAAAGGGCGGCAAAAACTACTAGTGGCACAAAAACCCACCGGTTAATTAGCACCCTGCATTGGCAGCCTGCACCATGAATGCGGGGCGGGAAGTGCCGGCAGGAAAACGAGCAGGAAACATCAGCGGAGGTGAGACGATGAGCACGCACAAGAAGATCGCACGGTCGGCTGTCATCCTTGTCGGGGGTGAAGCCAAACGGGCCCAGGGCAGGGAGAAGTACTTCTTTGTGTACGAGGGAAAGACCTTCATCGAGCGGCTCATCGACACGCTCCAGTCCGTGGTTGATGAGATTATCCTCGTGGCAAAAGACCCGGAGCAGTGCAAGCGGTTCTCCCACATCACCGGAGTCCGGTGCATCCATGACCTCCGCCCGGGCATCGGCCCGATCGGCGGCCTGCACGCCGGGACCCAGGCTGCCCGCGGGGAGTTCATCTTTGTCTGTGCCTGCGACATGCCCTGCGTTGATGCCGAGGTAGTCCGGTACTTGTTTGACGCAGCCGGGGACTCCGATGCAGTCATCCCGAGCTGGAATTATGATATGATCGAGCCGCTCCATGCCGTATACCGGCGCTCGGTCCTCCTGGGGTACCTTGAAGATCACCCCTCCTACTCGCTCCGGCCCATGATCCGCAGCATCAACACGCGGTATGTGATGGTGGACGAGCTGAGAACATTCGATCCCGCGCTTAAGACATTCACCAACATCAACAAGCTGGACGACCTCGAACAGATCAACGGCCACGCCCCCCATGCTCCCTGACCCGGGACGACTGCACGGATCATTTCACACAATCCGGGCACGGTTGTAATTTATATATGGTATAAGATCATCGGATATACTAGAGCAGAGCGTATCAGGCCCGGCACTGCAGGGATTTGCGGGTTGATCCTGGTGGAGAAGAGTTCATGATTCAACGGTGGTCCATCAAGCTTGAGGAGATCATGAGACTGTTCATCATGGTCGCAGCATGCATCGGTGCGTTCCTCACCACCATCTTCTCCCTGACCCACGGGGTTTTTGAGGTCTTCTCGTTTCTGTATATCCTTCCCATCATCCTGTGCGTATACTTTTACCCCCGGCAGGCGGTCTACTTCACGCTCGGCATCAGCCTTGTATACCTTGGCCTCATCTATCTCTTCGGGTATGCCAACCATACCATGATCGCAGTTGCAACGGCCTGGTTTGCCATTTTCATGACCATCGGTATTGTTGCATCCTCGTATGCCCGGCGGATGCTTGCCGAGCAGGAACGGATCAGGAACATCCTTGAGAACTCGCAGGACGGTATCATCTGTTTCGATCAGGCCACCGAACAGATTCTGGAAATCAATCCCAAATGCGCCCGGTGGCTCCGGTACGACACGCAGGAACTGCAGGGAAAGGATCTTTCCGCGATCTGGCAGGATACCAATGAGCGGAACCGGTTCCTTGCATCCGTTACCGAAGGCAGGAACCCCGTCTCCGATACCGAGGGTCTCTTCCGGGCAAAGGACGGGACGCTGCTGAGGTTCACGCTCTCTGTGGTGCTGGTCCTCAAGGGACGGGTCTACTGCTCCGTGATCGATATCACCGGCAGCAAGATCGTTGATGAAGAGATCCGCAGGACGTTAGAGGATCTGGAAGCACAGGTCAAGGCACGGACCGCCCACCTTGAGCAGATCAACGAGGAGCTCCGGGCCGAGATCCTGGAGCGGAGAAAGTTCGAGCAGACGATCATTGCAAGCCAGGCCCCGAAACGCGATGATGTCCCGGAGGATCGGCGATGAACGGGACTCATTTCGAGGGGAGCAGGTTCTTCTGGTGGGTTGCGATAGGCCTTTCAGTCATGATTGCCGTCAGTACCTCCATCGTCTCCCTCATGAACGGGATCTACGATGTCTATCCCTTCCTGTACTTCCTGCCCATCATCCTCTTCATCTACCGGTACCCCCACCGTGGTGTCATTTTCACGCTCATCATCAGCATCGTGTATCTCCTGCTCGTCTATCTCCTCTCCGGCTTCAATCCGATGCTTGTTGCCATCTCGACAGCCTGGTTTGTCATCTTTGTCACGATCGGTGTAGTCACCTCATCGTTTGCCGAGGGGATGAAGTCCGAAGAGCAGAAATACCGGGGCATCTTTGAGAATTCCCAGGCCGGCATCTTCACGTTCGATCTTGGCACCCGGCAGATCTGCGAGATGAACAGCAAGTGTGCCCGCCTGCTCTCGTTCGAACAGGGTGATTTGCAGGACAAGGACATCTCACGGATCATCCCCCCGTCCGAAGATTTCTCCGCATTCATCCAGGAACTCCGGCAGGAGCGTCATACCTCTGACCATGAGCTCCGGTTCACCACCCGCGACGGGTCTGTCCGGCAGTTTGTTGTGTCGGCCTCGCTTTCAGAAGGGAACATAGCCATCTGTTCCATCATTGATGTCACCGAGCGGAGGCTTGCAGAGAAAGTCATCCAGAAAGCCCGCGACGAGCTTGAGGACCGGGTGAAGGAGCGGACCGATGAGCTCCTGAAAGCAAACGAGGTGCTCAAGGCTGAACTTGCCGAGCGGCGGCGGTTTGAATCTGCAATCCAGCTCGCAAACCGGAAGCTGAGCACGCTCTCATCCATCACCCGGCACGACATTCTCAACCAGGTCTCGGCAATCGTGATGTATCTCTCCATTGCACAGGAGGAAGCAGCCGACCCGCAACTCAAAGAGCATCTCCAGAAGATCGATGAGATCACGCACCTGATCCAGCGGCAGATCCGGTTCACCCGCGATTACCAGAACATCGGTTCCAATGCCCCCTCGTGGCTGCAGGTGGACGATGTAATCCATGAAGCTGCAAAGGACATGAACCTCCACGGTATCCGGCTCGAGACGGACCTTGACGGTCTTGAGATCTATGCCGATTCCCTGCTGGGCAAAGTTTTCTCAAGCCTCCTTGACAACTCGCATCGTCACGGGGGGCATGCAACGCTTGTCCGTATCACGAGCCGGCAGGAAGAGGACCACCTTGTCATCGTGTACGAGGACAATGGTATCGGGATCCCCGAAGTGGCAAAGGCCAAGATCTTCCGCCGGGAATATTACCGCAATACCGGGTACGGGCTCTTCCTATCCGAGGAGATTCTCAGTATCACCGGTACAAAGATCACAGAGACCGGTACCGAAGGGCAGGGCGCCCGGTTCGAGATCCATGTACCCAAAGGCATGTTCCGGTTTCCCGGGTGAACCCCTGCAGGAAAAACCGACCCGGAAGAAATCGCGTTCAAAAAGTACCAAAAAAGCAAAAACCAAAAAAACGTGCGGGTTATACCGGCACAAGGGGCCGGTGCCAGAACATTACAGGTTCTTCTTGCGGCCGCTGGCATCCCGCATGTAGTGGCCGAACTCGCTTTTCAAAAGAATATCTCCGGCAAATACCGGCCCGTCGCGGCAGACCCGCAGGCCGGACGGGTCCATGCAGCAGGAACCGCAGACCCCCACACCGCATTTCATGTACCGGTGCAGCGAGAACTCGGTCTTGTGGGCAAGGCCTTTTTCTGAAACCTTGGCAAGTACTGCCCGCATCATGACCTCCGGGCCGCAGACCGCGATCCGGTCATAGGTGCCCAGGTTGAGATCGTCCATCAGCGACGTCACAAACCCGTGGTGGCCCTGCGTTCCGTCATCGGTTGCAATCAGCACATCGGTGCATTCATCAAGCTGGTCGAGGAAGAGGAGCTCGGTCTCGGTCCGTGCGCCCAGGAGGAGCGTCATGACACTGTCGGCCCGTGCCAGCGGGAGGAGCGGGGCAGCCCCGACACCCCCGGCAATGGCAAGGACCTTTTCCCCTTTGGTAAACCCGTTGCCAAACGGTCCGCGGATCCCGATCTTATCGCCGGCTTTGAGGCCGAAAAGGGCCATAGTTGCATCGCCGACTTTCTGGACCGTGATGCTGTTTTCCGATGAGAGTGCCATGGGGATCTCGTCCACTCCCGGCACCCAGACCATCACGAACTGGCCCGGCTGGAAGGCGATTTTTTTGTCAAAGAAGAACGTGCTGATAAGCGGCGTCTCTTTCTTCACCCGTTCCAGCGTAACCGCCTGCGGCAATCCTTCACTCATGGGCGCACCCCACAATATCTTCTGCTTTCACGCCGTCTTTGGAATAGAGATCCTTTCTGATATTCTCAAAGACTTTCACATCCTCGTACACCGCGCTGCCGATCTCCACAGCGGAAGCGCCGGCCATCATCATCTCGACAACATTGTCGGCAGTCGAGATGCCGCCGCATCCGATGATCGGGATCTTCACGGCATCGTAGAGTTCGTACACGCACCGGACTGCCACCGGAAAGATTGCCTTTCCTGAGAGCCCGCAAAACCGGTTGCCGATGACCGGCCGCCGCAGATCGGTTGAGATCCGCATGGCCTTGAGCGTGTTGATGGCAACAAGGGCCGATGCGCCGCCTTTCTC
>JAAZNH010000330.1 GCA_012798365.1 Methanomicrobiales archaeon
CCCCCGTGACGATAAGGAGCGGATATTCCGGTACGGGTTCGGCAGACATACCGGTCTTGGGCTTGCAATATCCCGCGATATCCTGTCGTTGACCGGGATCCAGATATCAGAAACAGGCATCCCGGGCAAAGGAGCCCGTTTTGAAATCATTATTCCTCCGGACTCCTGGCGTTCCCTGTAAGCCGGGGACTGTACCGATGTCCTGACCTGTGGACTGGGCAGGCAGAAAGCACGATTTGCACCACAGGGGATTGCTACTGCCCTTTTTTCATTGTATTAACCAAGGGGTTCAAATTATCACGGATTCTGCAAATTTTGTCCGATGCCCGTGATGCCAATATATACCATACTACAGGCATCCTGTTAGAAACCATGCCGGAGAACCGGCGGGAAATCTACCATATATCCATTACCGTATGGAGCATGAAAACACATGAAAAACCAGACAATATTCATCAGCAGCATCCTGCTAACACTCCTGGCACTGGGCGTGCCGGCAGTGGCAGGGGCCAATACCAATGCCGGGGGTTCATCGTATGTGTATGTATCCTCGGTTTCCCTTGACCCGGAAGTATTCTATCCCTATGAAAAAGGTACCGTCAGCGTGACGCTCACCAATGACGGCAACACGTCTGTTGGTGTCACCCACCCGAACCTCCTGGCTTCCTCAAATGATGTCAGCATCGTCAATGAAGACAAATGGAAGACCCTGACCTACATCGGATCCGGAAATTCCATCACGTACACATTCGAAGTGACGGTCAATGGTCTGGATGGCAAGTACTTTGCGCTTTTCACTGCAGAAACAAAGGATGGGGAAAACCTCCACTACCCGCTCACCCTTGAAGTGGATTCAGAAGACCTGCATGCAGCGATCTCACGGGAACCGGAGACATTCACCGTTGACAGTGAAGCTGCAGTCAACTTAAGCCTGATCAACCCGCGCGACGGTGCAATCAAGAGTGTCTATATCACGACTTCCGACAGTGGATCGGAAATCGTTCCTGCAATGACATTCATCAGCAGTATTGCGGGAAACGACGTTGTTGAGGTACCCTTTGCCATCACACCCCACAAAGCCACGAACATTACCTTCTCCATCAACTACCAGAACGGGGATGTCAAACGCAACATCTCGGTTGTCCTGCCGATCAATCCCGGCAATGGCAAAGATGCAGCAGTACCTACCATCAACAACCTTGCCCTCGCATCTCAGGGATCTGTTTCGGACCTGACCGGGGATATCACCAACACCGGAGTTTCAGATGCAAACGGGGTCGTTGTCACCGTAGGAACACCGGCAAAGGGAACCGGTTCATACCCGGAGTATGCCGTCGGCAGCCTCGCCTCGGATGATTCATCCAGTTTTGAGGTGACCTTCACGAGTTCTGACCTGTCCTCGGTCCCCCTGATTATCCACTGGAAGGATGCGTACGGTACAGATTATTCCGTAACCAAGGTGCTCGACCTCACATCCTATACCGGCTCCGGCACTGCGGGCAGCACCAGCACATCATCCCGGTCATCGGGTTCCGGTTCTGCCATGCAGGCAGGACCTGGTGGAATGGGAGCCCCGGGCGTAATGGGTGGACCGGGAGATATGGGGGGATCAAGCTCCTCCGGGAATGTTCTGTCCAGCATCACCAATGCCAAAGGCGGGATCAGCTCGTTCTACCCGGTGATTGCGATGTTCATCCTCATCATTGCCGGGTCCGTCGCGTATTCAAAGCGGAAATGGATCCTGGCGCGGATGAAGAAGCAGTGAGGGACAGGCAATGACCCAGACTCCCCTTATCAGCCTCGTGGATGTCACCAAGACGTATCATCTTGAGAGCGGGGATTTCACTGCGCTGAACCATGTATCGCTTGACATCATGGAGAACGATTTCGTGGCGATTATGGGACCCTCCGGTTCCGGAAAATCCACGATGATGAACCAGCTGGGGATCCTCGATGTACCCACCACCGGAAACCTCCTGATCGAAGGCCGGGACGTGGAACAGATGACAAATCTTGAACGGACCCATCTCCGGCGTGACACCATCGGGTACATCTTCCAGAAGTTTTACCTCATCCCCCTGCTGTCGGCGTATGAGAATGTGGAATATCCCCTGATCCTGAAAAACAAGGAACGGGATAAAACCGGCCGCGCTTCTGCCATGCTCGATGCGGTAGGAATTGACAGGGAGAAAAGCGAGCACCGGCCCAACCAGCTCTCAGGGGGCCAGCAGCAGCGCGTTGCCATCGCACGTGCTCTGGTAAATGACCCGAAGATCCTGCTCTGTGATGAGCCAACCGGAAATCTTGACCGGAAAACAGGATTGCAGATCATGGAGATCCTCTGCAAACTCCAGAAAGAGGGAAAAACAGTCATCCTTGTAACTCATGACGCCAGGGTGGCCGAATATGCACAACGAACCATTCGCCTTGATGACGGAAGGATTGTGGAATCATGATTGGCGATATTTTTTTCCAGCTCTCGGTCCGGAGTGTCCGGCTGAACTTCCTCCGATCTATCCTGGCATCGATTGGGATCGTGATTGGTGTCGTGGCAATCTCTACTATGGGAATGCTCGGGACAAACATGCAGCTCCAGGTAAAGGACCAGCTCTCCTCGAGTGCCAACACGATTGTCATTACGGCAGACGCCATCAGGATGGGGCCCCCGGGGTCCAGTCCTTCATCATCATCTTCGTCAGCAGAAACCGGAATAAAAAAGACACAACTGAACAAGATCCGGACCACGGTGGGGACGAATGGAACCGTTATCCCAATATATTCATCCAATACCGAATTCACGTCAGGCAATGTTCCCGCCCGCGGGACCATTTATGGCATGGATCCATCTGATGTAACGGAATTTTTGACCATTGGAAACGGCACCAACATCGGCAGTATCAACGAAGCACTTGTCGGGTATACGCTTGCAGAATCCCTGGATATCAAGGTCGGGGATAAAATCAAGATCAGTTCTGCATCCTCAGGCCCCCCGGATGGGTCTTCCTCAGCCTCCCGTGCCTCTGTCAGGATTGTCGGGATTATTGACACCCGGGGAACCGTTGCAGACAGCGTGAGTACCGACAACGGGATTGTCGTTTCTCGGGAATGGTTTGTTGCCCAGTACGGCGGCAAAGACATCTATGACCAGGTGAATGTGATTGTAAAAGACACCGATTTGATACCAGAAATTGAGGATGCAATTGATGCAAGCCTGAACACAGATGAGAAAACACCTTCAGTCCGCATCAGCGATGCGAGTTCCCAGCTCGACACGATCTCCTCAACCTTAGAGACCCTGACAACCTTTGTCCTTGCTATCGGCGGGATTTCACTCCTCGTTGCAGCAGTCAGCATCTTTAATGTCATGATGATGTCAGTCAACGAACGCGTACAGGAGATAGGTATCCTGCTCTCTATTGGAACCGAGACCGCGGAGGTCCGCAAGATGTTCATGTACGAAGCCCTCATCCTGGGCATTCTCGGTGCCGGTATCGGGTGAGTGATGAGTATTGTCATCGGGTACTCGGTAGTAGATGCGATGATGGGGACAACGGAGTTCTTCTTCCTCCCGGACAGCCTTATCTATGTCCCGGAAGGTATGATCATAGGAATGGCAGTCTGCGTGATATCAGGATTTTACCCGGCATGGCGGGCATCCAATATGGACCCTATCGATGCTCTGAGAAGTGACTGATTTCAGAATCGCGAAGAAAGAGTACGGCCAAATCCACCTTTTTTCTATGGCAAGACTACTGTCCCCTCTATCACGACGGGGATAGTGATGAATTGTGGTTATCTTCCGGCAATATCAGAGGGGTACTTGTTCCCATCCATTGCCCGAATAATGTTTACTTCCCGGTGAAATTATTCCTCACAAGGGGGAGGTATTTGACTCCCGTCATATACCGAATATAAAACCTGATACGGTCATCGGGGTAATGGATGATTGCCACAACCGGGTGATCACCAGAGGGGAGGTGATGACAGACAGCGGTTTGAGATACTGATAGAACCGTGGGCCGCAGGGTCAACCGGTACCAGTCAGCCTGTTAAGGCACTCCGGCAGGACCTGAAGTGATCAGGACACGATGCAGCAGAAGAGAAAGCAGAAAGGAAGAAAATTATCATCAATGGCAGGAATAATTTCCGGGATCTCACCGGAATCCCGGATTATTCTGTCACAATCCGTCCAGGCGGGATTCAACCCCCCGCAGCCCGGAAAACACCACGGTAAATGGCCCACAAAAATCAGGTCTTTCCGGGCGGTAAAACCCCGGGAACAAAAATCCCTTGTTTCCCAATCCTTTTTTGAACACTCATTGTCGAGAGAAACAGTATTGTGTACCACAAGGTTCAATGTATGCCCGTACCGGTGATGGTATTCCCGTCCCCGATATTACGATCCTAAATACCCCGCGGGAACACTGTGTCGCAATCAAGGTGAACCCAAGATGGATACCGATCATATCCGGAGCATATGCAGGAAGTGCAGGGAGAATAAACCATGAAGATGGTGTTTTTATCATTCCTTCTTCTCACCACCCTGTGCCTGACCTTTATCGCCCCGGCAGATGCGACAGCCCCTGCCGGTTCGTTTGTATCTGCAGTCACAACAGGAACAGCACCGCTGACCGTCCAGTTTATCGATTCGTCCACTAACACTCCTACATCATGGACTTGGTCATTCGGCGACAGCGGGACATCCACCGAGCAGAACCCGACCCACACGTACACCTCCGCAGGCACCTACACTGTCACCCTCACGGTTACAAATGCCGATGGCAGCGATACTATCTCAAAAACCGACTATATTACAAGTAGCGAGACTCTCGCAGCACCGGTCGCTTCATATATATCAGCGGTAACATCAGGAACAGCCCCCCTTACGGTCCAGTTCGCTGATTCCTCGACTAACACCCCCACCTCATGGGCATGGTCTTTTGGCGATGGCAGTACCTCAACATCTCAGAATCCGTCCCACACCTACTCATCTGCAGGATCCTACACGGTGACGCTGACCGCCATTAATGCCGGTGGAAGCAACACCATTTCCCAGTCCTCATATATTACGGTGACAGAAGAGGCATCGGTGCCGGTCGCCTCATTCGTTTCGGCAGTAACAACAGGTACAGCACCCCTCACGGTCCAGTTCGCTGATTCCTCGACTAACACCCCCACCTCATGGGCGTGGTCATTCGGTGATGGAAGTACTTCAACAGAACAAAATCCTTCTCACACCTATTCATCCGAAGGTTCCTACACGGTAACGCTGACGGCAACAAATACTGCCGGGAGTGATACGAGCTCGCAGGAAGCATATATTACCGTAACCGATGCCGAACCCGTAGCCTCATTCACTTCAAACATGACCTATGGTACCGCACCGTTCGCAATCCAGTTCAATGACACATCAGCCAATTCACCAACCTCCTGGTCATGGGCATTTGGCGACGGCGGCACTTCAACGGAACAAAATCCCGTGTATGAATATACGGACGCCGGCAACTATACCGTCAGTCTGACTGCAACCAACTCTGCCGGTAGTAACAGCACATATACCAGCTCCTATATTACTGTCGATGCTGTATCGACACCTGCCCCTTCATTCACCGCAGATGTCAGGAAAGGTTTGGCTGCACTCACTGTCACATTTACCGATACATCAGCTAATTCCCCGACGTAATGGTACTGGTCATTCGGTGACGGCAGCACTTCAACAGAACAGAACCCAGTTCATACCTATTCCTCGACAGGTTCCTTCACAGTCTCCCTCACTGTATACAACACAGCCGGAAGCAGGACCACCAGCGCAAGCAACTACATCATTGTCACATCAGAAGAACCCACACAGACTGTCACCACCGCACCGATCACTGTTGTAATAACAGCTACCCCCATCACAACAACCACAACGGTGGCGGCCCGTGTTGCAGCGGAAGTAACCGCCCTCCCGCAGACAGGGGCTCCTGATACCGGAAGTGACGGATCAGGAGATCTTACTATCCCCGCACTCATCGGTCTGACAATTCTTGGCATATCCGGGTACGTCATCTACCGGTGGCGGCGGGCGCAGTACCCGTATTGGGACCTCTAAATCGTTCTTTTTTTCAACATCGCAATCAGAAACGTGTTGTTGCATTACGTTTTTCAGGGAAATAAAATTCAAAGACACCGACCAAGATGAGAGAGCCGGGAATAATGACGGTTGAAAGAAATGGTTCTTCCACTACGATCCTGATAACCATTCCGGCTCCGGGATATTGGGATACTTCAACCGCCAGGTTGAATTAATGCCCGAAAAGGTAAGGATTTGCCACGAGGTATGACCTGAATATATAACAACAGATGTGTATCCTGAATACGCGAGGACGGGGAGGCCCGGGTGAGGGCTTCACGTCCCTACAGGACCTGACATGTGCAATTCCCGTCAGAAATCCTGCCGGTCACCTCGCAGATCTAGGAGATCATATCCATGACAAAAAAGATAACTCTCATCCTCATTGTATCGGCTATCCTCATAGGAGGAGTTTTTCTTGCCGGATGCACCCAGGATGCAGAAATTACTACCGAAAGCACACCTGTAACGCAGGCTGCTGCAACCCAGACCCTGGAGAAAGTAAAACCCGCAGGAACTCCTCCTGCAGACATGCAGGGCAACAGTACGTTCAAGTCGAATACACCTCCCGAGGATATGGCGACAAATATGACACGCCCCTCGGGAACACCTCCTGCAGACATGCAGGGTGATGGGACCCGGCCATCAGGAACACCACCGGAAGGCGGGATGCAGCCTTCGGGCACTCCGCCATCAGGAACCCCGCCATCCGGTACTCCCCCTTCAGGAACACCACCGGGTGAGGCCTCTTCATCCTGATAATACCCTTATTCAAACCCTGAATGAAATAAAAAAATGCAAAGAACAATACGAGCCGGGTCGGGAAATTTCCCTGACCGGGTCTTTTTTATTCTCCATATTCCAAGTGGTCCAGATCAGCAAGGATCTCTGCAATATTCCCGTACCGGTCTGCCGGTTTCTTCTGGATGCACCGGAGTATGATTGCCTGGATCAGTTCGGCATTCTCACCGGAAATCTCCGGCTTCGTGGGGGCCACATGGAGAATTGCCTGGGTCACTTCCCCCATACCCGTTCCGGCAAAGGGCAGGCGGCCGGTCACCATCTCGAAAAAGAGGACGCCGACCTGGTAGATATCCGTCCAGGGGCCGGCTTCACCATACAGGTTCGGGGCCAGCTGTTCCGGGGCAGCATAGTTCAGTGAGAAACTGATAAGGCCGGTGTGCCGGGTGTCCGCAAGGGCTTTTGCAAGACCCCAGTCGGTGATCTTGGGGGTGCCATCAGCGGCAATGAGAATATTTTCAGGTTTGATATCGCGGTGGACAATCCCCCGTTCGTGGGCATACTGCAGCCCCTCGGCAATCCCGCGGATGATCCGGACTGCCTCGGCTGAAGCCAGGGGGAACTTTTTCATTGCCAGGGATGTTTCGATAAATTCCATCTCAATATAGGGTGTCGGGAAGACGTTGGCTGCATATACTTCAACGATATTCTTGTGATGAAGCCCCTGCCAGATATGCAGTTCCTTGGTGAACTGTGCACCGGTCACTTCATCAAACCGTACCGGGATCTTGATTGCCACATTGCGGTTTTCAACGGTATCGGTTGCGCGGAAAACCCGGCCAACCCCGCCTTCACCAAGATATTCCGCGCCCGGATACTTCTTTTCTAAGAGGGGCGGGAGATGGATGCCATAATAGTGATGATCCGGGCTGCCACCCGAAAGAGTTGTGTGTGGCGGCCGGGTAACCACGGTTACATTCCGGGGAGACTGAGTCCTGAAAAGGTCTTCTTCCTCCTGCAGGTTCCTTCTTTTAAATGAGCGTTCAAACCAGATGCCCCCGGCTGCAGCGACAATGATCAGGATGGGAACTACCCACCAGTACTGGAGAAGAGGCACGGGAAGATCGTTGGGAGGGGGGACAGTGGAAGTACCCGGCCCTCCGGTCAGGAGCTGACCGGTTCCCGGTTGCTGAGACCCGCCATAGGCACTTACCTGGGGGGGGTTCTGGCTGGGCCTGCTGTCTGTAGACTCAGGAAAAATGTCCCCACCACGCGTCCCGCGGTCCCCTGCTGCTGTTGCATTGGAAGTGCGGATAATGGTGTAAGACTCCGGGGAACTGACAAGAGGTGCCCGGTCAACTGCCTCGAGGCCGGTCTGGCCGGAGGTAAGGATTGACGGTCGCACCTGCAGGGCGTAAGAACTGTCCCCGATCCCATCACCGTTACTATCAGTACCGGTGTACCGCTTCCATGCATTCCCCAGCGCACCAGAGAACTCTTTGCCGTTATACTGGTACTCCTGCCCGCCCGAGAACCAGATATTCTCAACGGACATGCCGGAAATGTCTTCACTATTGTCGAAGCTGTTGAGGTAGAAGATATTTGAGCGTGAGCCGCGGTTCGCAGTTACCCCGATACTGTTATTGACGATGATATTTGCCGAGAAGATATTGTCAGCAGCAGACTGGAGTTGTATGCCGTGGATAAAGCCGGAAATGGTCAAGGAGCTGACCCTGTTATTATTCGACCGGACGAGAAGACCATTCTCCGCACTCCCGCTTACCACAACCCCGTTGAGGGTAATCCCGTCAACATCCAGGGTAATACCAGCCAGGGAATCATCGGAGATGATATGCGGGGGATCATGGGCATCAAGTGCACCAAACATGATCGGACGGTTGATCACAATACTGCCCGGGTATGTACCCCCGGCCAGGAAGATCGAGTCCCCGGATGTTGTGCTGTTGATCAGGTCCTGGATTTCGCCGGGTGATGATGTCCCGTTGATAATATGGACCTTTGCAGAAACCGGGGCGGCCAGAAGGAGGGTTGTAATAAGGACAAGAATGAAAAAAATGCCAGAGCTCCGGTGACAGCCACTCTGATGCAGTCCCGCTCTATCCGAACCCCGCATTCTCATTCACTCATTATTCACAAAAATAAACCGGGCTGAACTCTC
>JAAZNH010000331.1 GCA_012798365.1 Methanomicrobiales archaeon
ATCCATGGTCCAGCCGCGGGCTTCCTGCACGGTATTGGTTACCGCAGCCTGGCCGAAAAAGGCGAAGAAGTCAATGACAAGGAGATTGAAGAGTTCGTAACTTACCACGAACAAAATCCCGGCAAAGAGGATGCCGCACCCGATGAGGGCTCCGGGGAAATAATATTTTTCTTTTCCTTTAAGATAGTGGGCAAGGAGGTAAAGGAAGATGGTCCCTCCGATCAGGCCGCAGTACGCATAGATGTGGCCGATGGAATAGGTAGACAGGTCAATCCCCGGGCTTTTCAGGCCGAATAAGAGCAGGCCGATGATTGCAATACTGAATATGACACAGTTCGTTATCAGAAGGTATTCGCTGGTACGCCCGCGGAACACATCGATGGTGAACTGGATCACCGTGAAAATGCCGACAATCATCGCAAAGAGGACCATCGTTGGCATGGTGAAAAGGCCAAGGAGATAGGCGACTCCGGCAAAACCTGCAAACAACAACGTCTGTTTATAGGTTCCGATGTCCCGGAGGCTGATATGTTCGTCTTTCTCTGACAACATCGCGTAGATGTACAAAAGGCAGAAAATAGTGGAGAAGAGGACTTCGGCGATATGGTGGTCGATATACCCGTAGAGCGACCGGTAAAAAAACTGGCCTGAGATAACTGCAGTGAATGCTGCAGCAAGAAGGCCTGTTTTCCAGTCCCCGCAGACTTTTCCCACGTAATACATAACGATGACAATCACCGCTCCAAGGAGCGGGGGGACGAGAAGGGCAGTGCCAATAATGTCTGGTCGTGTTGCAGCGCCGGTGATGAGGCAACTAACCGCAATGAGCAGCGGGAACAATGGTCCCCAGTAAATGCTGGCTCCCCCGGGATACAGGGTCATCGGGTCGAACCAGGCATATTCGAGTCCGTTATGCAGGAGCTGTTCAACCTGCCGGAGATTAAACAGCGGATCATCACTTGCTACCATTGAAAGATAATCCGCATTTCCCATGGTGAACATGGGAATAAGGCGGAGCCAGAGCGCAAACAGGGTTAAAAGCGCCACAAGGCCGGCGATCAAAAAGGATCGGGATTTGGGAAAATTCTGGATATCCATGGGATCAACCTTTGCTCATTACTACATTTCGACTGGACTGATTAATAAATATGGGAATTTACAGGATCGCCTGTAATTCGGCCTCCATCTGGCGGGATTTCTCTTTCCAGCTGAAATTCTGCAGATTGATTGAATACTTCTGCGGGTTCTCCATCAGTGCCTTCATGTGGGCGATGTACTCCTCCTGCGTCCGGTATTCCCTGAGGTGGGGGCCGCCAATGCGGGCCACATCAGGGATCGGCCGCATGATAATGGGTTTTCCACAGGCGGAATATTCAAAGAATTTATTCGGGAGGGCAATATCTCCCCATTGCGGGGGGGACAGGGGGATTGTGCAGGCATCCATACAGGCGATGAAACGCGGCAAATCGTGATAGGGTTTTGTTCCCGTGAAAACGATCCTGTCACTGACATTAAGCGCTTGTGCAAGGGATCGAAGCTCCGTTTCGTATGTGGTGAAGAGAGATCCCCCGACAATCAGCAACCGCGTTGCCGGGTTGATCCGCAGCAGTTCCGGAAGCGCCCGGATCATCTCGTCCAGGGCATACCAGCGTTCCACACTCCCGGAGAACCCGATGACAAAGTCGTTCTTCCCGATTCCCAGTTCTTTGCGGGTCCCGTCACCCTCCATCGGCCGGAAAATATCCGTATCCACACCATTCGTGATCAGCCCGGCAGAAAAGCCCAGCCGCTTGAGTTTCTCCACCAGGGATGGTGAAACCGTGGTGATTCTCGTGCTTTGTAAAAGGTTATGCCGGGTAATCTCCCAGACACTTTTCCTGACCAGTTGCTGAAGGAGAGAATTATTAAAATATGCTGCCGCAGAGTCCGGGAACCAGTCTTTAAGGTCGAATAAGACCGGAACACGATATTTTTTTGCAGCACGGGTAACCGCGGTCCCGGCAAGTACGTGAGCAGCAACAATGACATCGAAATCCTGATCGCGCACCAGCTGGTTGAACCGGTAAAAATGGTAGGGTGCATTGATCGTGTAATGCAGCAGCGGGCTCCTGAGTGGGACCTGGGTTGCTTCTTCAACCGTGAGGCGGGTCGGGCGGGCAATGCCCCGGCTCACATGGAAATGGGCCACATGGATCTCATGCCGGGTGGCCATATCCTCGAAGATGTAGTGGTGCCGGGAAGGGATCGGGTGGTGGATGTAATCCTGGGTGGATACGAGAAGGATCTTCATAATCGGGTATTGATGTGTTAAGTACCTGTCAGGTAATTTTGGTTATTGTACGTGAGAAGTCATCTGGCGGGGAAGATCTTTGATCCGTGCTGGTGATCCGATAGCAAGTGTGTGGTCCGGCACATCGCGGGTAACTACAGCACCAGCGGCCACGAGGGCGCCTTCCCCAATGATGACGCCGGGAACAAGGGTGGTATTTGCCCCGATTGCGGCTCCCTTTTTAATATACGGCCCTTTGAGTCCGCCGATGCGGGTTGGCGGGTACCGGTCATTGGTGAGAACCGTATTAGGCCCGATAAAAACCGCGTCTTCGATTATTGTATCGGTCGGGATATAGACCATACTCTGCAGGCTGACGTTGTTGCCGATGCGGCAGTTTCCTTCAATGACGGTTGATGTCCCGATGGCGACGTGGTTCCCAATAGTGGTTTTTTCCCGGATGATAACATTATGTCCGGTCTGGAAGTCATCCCCTATGATCACGTCACAATACAGTATCGTTCCTGATCGCAATACCGCATTGTTCCCAAGAGTTGTACCCGAAAAATCCGTCTTTCCGAAATTATCCCGTGAGGGAAACCCGAGTGTCACCGGTTCGAAGATCCGGGGATTCGATCCCAGCCTGTTCTTTCCATATTCAATCATTCCACTGTCACGCTCTTAGCAAGATTTCTTGGTTTGTCAACGTCACGCCCGAGGGCAACTGCTGTATGGTATGCGAGAAGCTGAAGTACAACGAGCGTTGTCAGCACTTCCACAAGCATGGGGGATTTGGGAACCCCGATGAAGATATCTGCAATATCAGGCAGTTCTGTATCGGTCATACAGCCGATCGCGATAACGGGAGCGCCACGTGCCTTCATCTCTTTGATATTGGACAGCATAACGCCGTATGTTTCCCCCGGCATACAGATAGCAACGGCAGGCGTTTCTGCGCTTAAGAGGGCAAACGGCCCGTGTTTCAGTTCCCCGGCAGCGTACCCTTCGGCATGGATATACGAGATCTCCTTCATCTTGAGCGCACCCTCAAGGCAGACCGGATAGAACGGGCCCCGGCCCACGTAAAAGATACTTCTGGCACCTTTACAGAGACTAACGGCTTCACTGAGGTCCATGAGGAGGACTTCCTCAATGGCCTGGTGGGCATGCTGGAGCATGTCATCACATTTCCTTTGGCCAAGACAGTTGATGATCTGCATCATGACGGCAAGCTGGGCGATGAACGATTTGGTTGCCGCAACACTGATCTCGGGGCCGGCTTGCATGAAGATGGTGGTATCTGCAGTACGGCTTATGGTGCTGCCAAGGACATTGGTGATGGCAAGGGTCCGGCAGTTGCGTGCTTTTGCCTGTTTTATTGCAGTAAGGGTATCTGCAGTCTCGCCAGACTGGGTAATGCCGATAACCAGGCCCTCGACGGGTGGGGGGAAATACTTGAACTCTGATGCAAATTCCATCCGTGCCGGAATCCCGCACGACCCTTCGATGAGGTACTTAAAAATCTGGCCTGCATGGAATGACGAGCCGCAGGCAACGATGGTGATGGCACTGGGATTCTTCAGGGTCTTTTGCAGCGCCTCCATGTCGACAGAACGCACCGTATTGGAGAAAGCCAGCGGCTGTTCATAGATCTCCTTGAGCATGTAATGCGGGTAGCCTCCCTTTTTCACATCCTCGATCGACCAGTCGATCAATTCAACCTTCCGGGTAACCGGAGCGGAGTTATTGAAGATCTCGATCTCACCCTTCGTTACGGATGCGACATCTCCGTCTTCAAGGAAGAGTGCCCGCTCGGTGTGTTCAAGCACGGGCGTCATGTCCGATGCAGCAAAATTCTCCCCGTCGCCAATACCGATAACAAGGGGGCTTGCGTTCCGCGCCGCGATCAGGCGTTCTTCCCCAGGAGTCATTACGAGGAGTGCATACGATCCTCTCAGGCGGGGGACGATTTCCTGGACCGCCCGTAAAAGATCCGTGTGCCGGGCTAACGCTTCTTCCACAAGGTGGGCAACAACCTCGGTATCTGTCTCCGATTTGAAGATGTGGCCGCATGACAGAAGCTCCCGTTTCAGTTCAGAATAATTTTCAATGATCCCGTTGTGGACAACGGCAATCTTTCCGGTGCAGTCCAGGTGGGGATGGGCATTGACATCATTGGGCACACCATGCGTCGCCCATCTCGTGTGCCCGATGCCCATGCGTCCTTTCAGCTGGTTTGCACGCGTCGCGTTTTCCGATATGCGGCCTTTATGCTTGTCGAGGCAAAGTGTCCCGTCAACGGTGGCAATGCCAAACGAATCATATCCCCGGTACTCAAGTTTCTTAAGGCCTTCAACGATGATCGGGGCAGCCTCACGTCTGCCGATATACCCGACTATGCCACACACCTTAGATCACCGTTGAGCCGTCCGGAATTATCCGGGAGATTATCCGGCCTGAACCCTCGACCGTGACATTATTTCCAAGAATGGTATTCCGGTACGTTGAGAACGGGCCGCTTGTTACTGTGTCGCCCAGAATTGCACCGAATTGGGACAGGATTGCAGTGCCCTCAATTTCCATCAGGCCTGTTGCAGTTGATGTTGAACTATGATCTGCAAGATTACACCGCTCTCCGATCACGGAGTCCATAATCCGGGAATGGGACCCGATTGAGGTGTCATCCATAACGAGTGTATCCCCCATCATGGTAAACGGCTCAAGCGTGACCCGGGATCCGATGCTGGTGTTTGGCAGGATGCAGCAGTTGGGTCCGATGGTGCAGTCATTACCAATGACCACAGGCCCGGTGATAACGGTATTTGGTCCGATAATAGTACCTTTTCCAATCCGGACCGGGCCCTGGATAATCGCCTGGCGGCTGATCGTTCCTTCACGGGCCGGGGGAAGACTGCTCAGGAGGCGCCGGTTCATCTTCAGCAGGTCCCACGCAAAGATGGCATCCTGCCAGTCATCGGCAGGTACTCCCTGCACCGGGATCCCGTCCCGGATCATCGCAGCGATCGCATCAGTGAGATCGTTTCCCTGGATATACGAAAAAATCTCCTTTTTCAACGAGTAAATACCGGTACTTACCATCAGGCTCTGGGCATGCTCCGGCTTCTCCACGATCTCGGTCACATAACCGTCCTGGAGCATCACGACCCCGAAATTAGACGGGTTCGGATGCTCTCTTACGAGAATCGCGTTCTGTGTACCGGCAATCCGGGCAACGGAGTGCGGGTCGATGTAGTTGTCCCCGGGAAGGACCAGGAAATCTCCTGTGATTTTTGATTCTGCACACTGGAGGGCATGGGCAGTTCCCAGCTGCTTGGTCTGGACAACCACATCCACATTGAGATCCAGCTGGTTCAGGAATCGTGTGACCTGCTCTTTCCTGTAGCCAACGACAACGATGATGTCCCGGATCCCGTTTTTGATAAGCGCATCAATGACATACTCGATAATGGGCCGGTTTGCCACCGGTATCAGTGCTTTTGGCCTGCTCCGTGTCAGCGGGCGGACCCGTTTCCCTTCTCCTGCTGCGAGAATTACTGCCTGCATGTTCCACCTTCACCGGATAACGGTTTTTTCTCCGATACACCCTTCAATATACGAATTCGGGGCAAACAGGGCATTACTTCCAATCATGGTGCCGACATTCACCGAACAGTTGATACCGAACTGGACCCCGTCCCCGATTACTGCCCCGAACTTCTTCCTGCGGGTGTCTTTTCCACAGACTTTTACCGGCCCGTGATCATGCCGGAGGTTGGCAATCTTGGTCCCGGCCCCGAAATTACATCCGGAGCCGATAACCGAATCCCCTACATAATTGAAATGCGGGATCTTGGTTCCGCTCAGGATAATGGAATTTTTCAGTTCGGATGAATGCCCGATATGGCAGTCGTCCCCGATACTGGTGGCGCCGCGGATGTACGCGTGAGGGCCGATCCGGCAGTTTTTGCCAATTATGCAGGGCCCTTCAATGTAAGTACCGGATTTTATTACACTGCCCTCTTCGATAACTACCGTCCCTTTCAGGACTACCCCCTCTTCGACAGTCCCGGAATTACCGGACTTCGCAGTCTCCAAAAGGGTCGCGTTGGCATCGAGCATATCCCAGGGATATCCGACATCCATCCAGTAGGTGAGGTGATATGCAAGGAGTTGTTTTCGGGCAATCAGGACTGCCAGTGCATCAGTCAGTTCCAGTTCCCCTCTCGGGGAGGGACGCACCTGGTCAATGAGGTCAAAGATATCAGGGGAGAAGAGGTATGCCCCGGCATTGATGAGGTTTGACCTGGGATTGGCAGACTTCTCTTCAAGGGAGGTGATAAGGCCGTCTTCTTCCAGCACAACACCGAAATCCTGCGGGTGATCGGTCGTGCTGACACTCATGCAGGATCCGGGTTTTTGTGATAGATGGACAAGGTCTTCGGTTTTCAGGATCATGTCGCCATTCAGGACAAGAAAACGGCCGGTCACCAGTTCACGGGCTGCTTTTACTGCATCTGCGGTTCCGTGCTGGTGTCTCTGGGGGGCATACTGGATCCGGATACCCCACCGGCCCCCATCGCCGAAATGTCTCCGTATCTCCCGCTCCCCGTATCCCACAACGAAGATAAAATCGGTGACCCCGGCATCCCGGGCGGCCAGGACCAGGTGCTCCATCATCGGCCGGTTGGCAAGCGGGAGCATCACTTTGGGACGTTTCGCCGTCAGCGGGCGCATCCGTTTACCTTCTCCTGCAGCGAGAACGACACACTCCATACGTACAGCTCTCCTTACAACATTTAAGCAGTTTTCGCCTGCTTTATCAGATCCCTGCCCTTTTCAAGCATGATTTTGGCATAATCGGTCGTTTTCCCTTCGGCGGTGATTCGGATTTTCGGCTCGGTGCCGCTTGCCCGGATCAGGCACCAGCCCGTCTCTTCAGCAATCCGTATCCCGTCCGTGGGACTCTTTGCACCCAGTTTTTTCATAATCTCCCTGGCAGCGGTATCGGTAAACGATTCCCTCAGGATCGGGTACGACGGCATCGCATCGATCTTTTCTGCAATATTCCATTCAGAGGCGATCTCACAAAAGAGGGCTGCTGCATACGGTCCGTCAGGGCACAAAGAAATCCGGGGGAATATCCATGCGCCCGAGGGCTCCCCGCCAAAATCCCCCCAGGAAAGAAGTTCTTCAGAAACATAGGCATCGCCCACCGGAGTGCGGTGCACTTCCGCGATTTCGTCTATGATCATGGATGCATCGCTTGTGGTGACAACCCGTTTTGCACCCAGGTACAATGCAAAGAGCATGAGAAGATGGTCCCCTCCGATGTACCTGCCCTTGTTGTCAAACGCCATCATCCGGTCTGCATCCCCGTCATGGACTACAGCACAATCCGCGCCGGTCTTTCGTACCATCTCTCCGATGTTTCCCAGGTTCTCCTGCAAGGGTTCAGAGGGGCGTGCGAAATGGCCGGAAGGATTTGCATTTACCGCAATGGTTTTGACGCCGGCGTCGGGGAGAAGGGTTGGGCTGAGCAGGGATCCGGCACCATTGCCGCAATCGAGAACTGTGGTAATGGGTTTTTTAATTGATACAAGGTCAAGGATTGCCGTTTTATGGGCAGAAAGGGCATCGGCGGTCTTTGTGGGCCCCTGTGTCTTCCACCCGGTCCAGCATTCGGTTTTGATCAGGTTTTCCATCTCTGCCTGTTGCAGGCGGGTGAAGGAGGATCCGTCGGGATTGAAGAGCTTGAGGCCATTATACTCTTCAGGGTTGTGCGAAGCAGTAATCATGCACCCCGCATCCATTGTCCTCGTATAATATGCAACGGTGGGTGTCGGGACTGCTCCGCACAGATGAGCGGTTCCCCCGCTGCCAGTTACCCCGGCCATCACCAGGTGTGCAAGGAGGGGGCTTGTGGTCCGTGTGTCCATCCCGATAAGGATATTCTTTGACCGGAATGTGAGCGCGGATCCAACCCGGAGGGCGGTGTCTGCCAGGACCTGATCGTATTTTCTTCGTATTCCCGAAGACCCGAAAAGCATGCAGCAATATGGAACTCTTCACCACATGATATTACCGCTCCATCGTTGTGATGGAATGTCAGCTCAACCCATGAGGGCACAAGTGCTCCATCTCGTTCAGCCGTGCGATGCCGGCAGTAGATGGTCCGAGAAAAAGGATCCGTTTCGTTTTGGCATACCGTCCGATGATCTCCCCGGCAACAGGATCGATAAGCCCCTCACATCCGATAAGAATAATGTCAGCTCCCGACGGATCGGGGGTGACAGTTATTCCATGAATTGATTCCAGACCCTGGATGGTGCCCACCGCAAAAACCTGCCTTCCGGCCAGCTCCTCCCCCAGGTTTTTTCCGCAGGAAGCATGGGATGCTGCAGGACACGGGTGCAGGGTGCGGGAGAGACAGAAGAATCCCGCAGCCACGTTTGTGATAGCACATGCTGCCCCCCTTGCGGGGGGAGTATCGAGTGGTGCACCGAACATGAATGAGATCTTTGTTAGGCACCGGAGGGGATCAAACGTGGTAAATATCCCTTGCTTTTTCCCAAAATCCGCAGTCATACATGCCCCCTTCTCAAACCTGCAGTTCACAACATACGGGTCGACATCGAGCCTGACGCCGCCATCGCTGCACCCGGAGTGTTCGAGGAGCTTCTCAAGTTTTTTTACCGAATCCACAATAATGTCCATACTCTTGCACCCTGTCAGTCCTTTTTAAGAATAACCCGGGCCGGGCTTCCATCAAGGCCCGCAAGCCGGAGGGGGAGAGCGACCATGTCATACCTCCCTTCCGGCACACCAGAAAGATCGAGCAGTTCAATGACAATGCAGTTGTGATTCAGCAGGTGCCGGTGCACACACCCGTCACAGTTATATGATTCGATAGACGGGGAATCAATGCCAACGCAAATGACACCACAGGAGATCAGGTATCTGGCGGCTTCGATGCTTAATGAAGGATAGTCCTGGTAAAAAACATTTTTTAGGGAGAAGGCGGTTTTGAGAAGGATACGTTTTTGATCACCAACTTTCCCCTCAATCTGGCTGAGGGTGATGAGCCCTTCGTTTTTTCCGGTGTCAATAACCCTGCAGGATCCCAGGAGAGTGTCCATAGGTATCGTGTCGATGGTATCTCCGGTCTTCAGGTAATGTACCGGTGCATCGATATGGGTTCCCGTGTGTGAACTCATGTGGAGATCAGAAATGAGGTAGCTACCGGCATCCTTCTGTAAAAATGATGGTTCGGTGTCTCCCGGATAAACAATCATACCCTTTTGCAGGGGTCGTGTCACGTCATAGTATCTCATAAATCTTCATTCTCCCATCCATATTTCCCGATGAGCGGCACAAAGCGTACGCCTCCGTATCGCGTTTCAGATAGCTGACCATGGTTTTTTTGGAAAACTACAAGTTCCTGGAAATCCCGTCCTCCAACCGGTACAACAAGCCGGCCTCCTTGTGCGAGTTGTTCGATAAGTGGAGCGGGCAGGTGGGGTGCAGCTGCAGTGATGATGATCCCATCATAGGGTGCACGCCCGGGATATCCAAGGGTCCCATCACCAATAACCAGGTCAACGTTCCGTATCCCGAGTGATAAAAGCGTGGTGCGGGCCCGCTCAGCAACAGCAGAGAGCCGCTCTATCGTGATCACGCGGTTTACGAGCGAGGCGAGGATTGCGGCCTGGTATCCGCTTCCAGCACCGATCTCAAGTATCCGGTCCCCTGGCTGCGGATCAAGGAGTTCTGTCATAAGAGCAACGATATATGGCTGGGAGATGGTCTGACCGCTTCCAATCGGTAACGGATTATCGTCGTATGCTGACCGATCATAGGGAGGAGGAACAAAAATGTGGCGGGGGATTTGCTGCATTGCAGAAAGGATCTTCGGATTCGTTATGCCCCGGGCGACGATCTGGCGCGCGACCATGGAGGCGCGTTCATCTGCCCGGGGATAATCCGGCATACCCACTCCTTAAAATCCTGATTTTTCTGCAACATCGATCGATGCATCGATCTGCTGCTGGAGGGATTCCTGCAGGCCGGCGATTTTCACATCAAGGAATCCCCGGATGATTGTTGCTGTTGCCTCGTCTTCGGTAAGCCCCCGGGCCATGAGGTATTCAATCTCATCTTTGGCCAGCTTGCCAACTGCTGCTTCGTGGGATAGTTCGGTTCCGACAACCGATCCTTCTATCTCCGGGATTGCATAGACAACGCCGTCCTTGAGAATCAGGCCTTTGCACTCC
>JAAZNH010000332.1 GCA_012798365.1 Methanomicrobiales archaeon
AAAACTCCCGTACGCCGGCACCCCCTGGGGCTGGTCAGTGCCCCGCGGGGTGCAGCGGTTTTATATCCGGACCGTGAATCCGGCTGCAGTCACAACATGGATAACGAGTTTGTCCCATGCATCATCATCAAGGCCAATGAGGGGGTCCACCTGTTCAGAAAAGAGCCGGGTCAGGTGGTCATCCTCGGATGCAATGTGTCGCTGGCACATGATCCGCCCGGCCCGTTTCCCGGTTCCATCAAGGATGAGGATCCGCCAGCAGCCATAATCCCGGCAGATCTCCGGCCGGGTCTGGTGAACAGTACAATATCCTTTCATTACGGCCTCATCGAAGCGAAAGAACGGGCATGCTTCGGGGCGTGTGGTAAAGATCGTGCGGTCAGAAAAAAGGGCGATCTTATCCGGATCAATGACTACGTTTGTCCGTTCTCCCGAGTACTGGTTGCGGATGAGGAACCGGTTGTCCCCATAATCCACCTCAACCTGGTGGACAAGGCCCAGGTGGCTGCAACATTCCCCGCACTGGCTGCATTCGAATGGCATATGCTTCCTCAAGGGATGGTAGTGTCTGCCGGCCGGTCACGCCTTTTCTGCCAGCAGCGCTTCCATTGCGGCATCCTGTTCATCAAAGTAGGTTTCAAGATACGCGAGGGTCTCAAGGTCGACATCCGCAAACGTGTGCTCCCCCATTTCGAACGGGTTGTCCATGTCCCGGATGAGGAGGAGCAGGCCGATCAGGACACAGGTGATAACCGCAAAGACAACGGTTGCTTCAGCAAGCGGGTCGATTTTCACAAACAGCATCAGGAGGATAACCGCTGCCGTTGCAACCTCGGCAAGGGCATATGCTGCCGGGATAAAATCCGTACGGATGATCACTTCGATGCGATTGGTCATCCGGTCGATCGTGCCGAGTTCATTCCTGAGTTTTGCAATCAGCGGGGGTGCAACATTTAATGCTGCAAATGTCCGGATGTCCAGGTTGACCGTGTTCATTGCCCGGTTGATATCAGGCAGGTTGAAGTTATTCTCTTTAAAACAGGAGGTGATGACCCGGTGCAGGTCCCTCACGTGCGACCGGAACACCCTTGCCGGTGTTTCATCCGCAAGAGGAAAGACACAACTGTCGTTGTAGAGCGCCTTGAGTGCTCCTGCCATCTCGCCACCTACCTTTTCGCTCTCCTTGAAGTCCGTGAAGGTGCCGGTAAAGATGATGGCAATGGTGAAGATAGCCCCGGTAATAAACGCACCGACCACCGGATTGATGGGGATCGTGTCATACCCGTAGATATCTATAAAAGTCCTGACCGCAAGCAGGATGAGCATGATGGCAAACGCCTTTGCCATAATTCCCCATTTCTTCCTGAACCCACTATCCATACCGGCATTGTGTATTCATCCATGTTAGCCCGATCGGTTTTGATCCGGTTGTGGCCCTGCTACCCGGAATGACCCCTGCGGAACGGTAATCTCGAACCGAGCTCCTTTCCCTGGTGTGCCAGTCTCCCGGATTGTCAGACCGGTTATCGAGAGAACCTCCCGGATCAGGAAGAGGCCCATGCCGGTGTTCTTCCCCACTCCCCGCTCGAAGATGAGCTCCTTGTCCCCCCCGGCAATCCCGGCGCCGTTATCCTCAACAGAAATGACGAGGCTGTCGCCAGAGAATCCGCACCCGACATGGATATCCTCCCCCCCATCACCTCCGTGGCGGACAGCATTATCAGCAAGGTTGAAAAACACCTGCGTGATCATGGGATCGGCAAAAATCTCAAACCCGTTACAGGAATTCTGGACCTGCACGCATGCTCCCGATGTTTGGGGCATGATATCGCGGATCCGGCACCACCGGGGCGCACATGACCCCATTGCATCGTAGTTTTTCATGAATCCTATGTGATCGGATATCCTCTCGCTGACAGAAAGGATATTCATGAGATGGTCAATAACCCCGCTTCCGGGTTTCTCATCAAGTGCGCAGTATACATAACTCTGCAGGGCGAGGACCTGGTTTCTCATGTCATGCCTTGTGAGGCTGTTGAGAAGACTGAGTTTTTTTATGGTCTCTAACAGGGCCTGTTCCCTGAGCATCTCGTCTGTGACATCATGGAGGACACCGGCGTACCATGCATCTTTCCCCCATCGTTCATGAGAGGGCAGGCTGGTATTCTCAACCCAGTGCAGTTCATGGGAAGGTGTGATAATCCGGAACCGCTGGGGTGTGTCCTGGCCCCCCTGCGTCCGGGCTCTTTCAAGCAGCTGGATAGCCCGGTCCCGGTCGTCGGGATGAATGATCCGGGAAACGTGCCATCCTCTTACGTCGTCCTCTAAGAAGCCGGGTTTTCCAAAGTTTCCCTCGATAGCGATGACCTGTCCGTTCCGGTCCAGGCAGTACCAGGTATCATGAGGATCGCGTGAGGGACGGCTGCAGTCCCGCGTGTCTTCAGACACGCGATCCCCTGTCGCAGGCTCCTTCTGGAAGAGTTCAGAAAACTCCACGGCATAGCCCCTGCTCTCCCGGTCTTCTGATCTGAGCTGCACAACAGAATACCGTATGGGGACCAGTATCCCGCTCTTCTTGAGGATGACTCCGAAGTGTTCCCCGCCACTTTGTACGCCGTTTTCGGAAGGATCGGTTAGCGGTTTCTGACCCGTTTCCACCTCTTCCTCTGAAAGCAGGTTCAGGATTTCCTGAGCAGGTCTTCCCCGGGCCTCATCACTGCTCCACCCGGTGATTCGCATGGCATTCTCGTTAAGGTGGATAACCCTTGCATCGCTGTCAGAAATAAGGACTCCCGCCATAGCTACGGGGTCATGTCTCATCAGGTTTTTTTGCAGGGATGGCGCCCCGTGTATTCCGGCCCCGTTGTCTGCCGGCTCCAGGATAAACGCAAGGTTCCATCGTGTTCCCGGGACCCGGGAGATAATTACCCGTACACGGCGGATGACTTTTTCTCGTGTTGTGACCCTGACCTCGTAGGTCTGGCATGCCGCAGATGTCGGCCTGCGTCGCAGCTGGTGGTCAATTCTTGAGAGAACTTCCTCCTGGCCGGGTGCAAGAAACCATGCCCAGTCCATCTTCCCCTCGATATGGCGCCGCCGGAGGGATGTCAGGACTTCAAACTGCCGGTTTGCCCGGACAATGGTGGTGGTGTCATCGATTATCACAGCAGCAATCCCGGCATGATCGAATATCCTGAAAAGCCGGGACTGCTCGTCTACATTCTTCTCTGCAGCTACGCGGATATCATTGTACTGCATCCGTAATTCACGGATCGCGAGATCGTAATCTTCAGGAATGGTTATCCCGAAATTGTCCTGTTCGGATCTTAAACGGTACGCGGTTCTGTCCTGTCCATCGCGGGACCGGCACTCCCTTTTCTCATTCCTGGATCCTGTCATGTTTTCGCCTGTCATCATACCCTCCGCAAAAAGAAAGACCCTTCATGGGAGGATCCGGAATTTCCCTGCCCCTGCGGGAAGACTCCTGTTGCGGTAATCTGCCTGGCAATGGAGCAGTACGTGTCCCATGCGCCGGCAGATTCACTCCCCGGCCTCCGTCTGCAGGGCATGGATGAGGGGGAGGTGAGCGTATTGAACCGGAGCCGGAACCGTTCCACCGGCGTCCCACACAGCGTTGTTTCAAGAGGTTGGGATGTGTTTCCTGTCATGCCCGAAAGTGAGTCATCCTGCAGCCTATTTGATAAAATCGCAAGCCTGTGGCGTTTTTCATAATGCATGGCATTATCTCTTGGCATAAAAAACAGAGATTAATCACCTTTTTATTTGTCTGACGCGTCTGATTGGGTTGATGGAAGAGTACCATGATGAAGTGGAGAAGATCAAGCAATTCTTAAAAAAAGATGCCCGGGGAATGAATATCCGCGAGATCTCCGACGGGCTGAAAATCAACCGCAATTCTGTTGCCAAGTACCTCGATACCATGACCGCCCAGGAAGAGGTTGAATGCAGGGTATTTGGGAAATCAAAAGTCTACTACCTCTCCCAGCGGCTCCCGATATCAGACCTGATGAAATACTCTTCAAAACCATTTCTGGTCCTCAACCAGGACCTTACCATCATCCAGGTCAACGAGGCATTCCTGCGGTTTGCCGGCATAATGAAGGACGAGATCCTGCATTTGCCATTTGCCACGGTGCTAGCCGGCAGGCTGCCCTGTGACGAGATTGCTGCCCAGGTGCGCCAGGCGCTGACCTGCAAAGAGATAACCTCGGAAATTTCCCTGAACGCTGCACAAGGACCCCTGTTTTACCAGATGAACCTGATCCCGACCCGGTTCAAGGATAATTCCTGCGGCGTTGTCCTGGTGCTTGAAGATATCACTATGCGTAAACGTGTCGAGCAGGCGCTTTTGGACAGCGAGAAAAAATACCGGCACCTGATTGAACACTCCTCCGAAGTGATGTATTCCCTTGATCCCCGCGGCATCATCACCTATATCAGCCCCCAGGTCAGCCGCTATGGTTTTGCGGCAGAAGAGGTAACCGGACAACAATTGTACACGTTTGTGCAGCCGGATGACCGGGCCCGGGTCATGCAGGCCTTTTCCCGTTTTGGCGATACTGATGAGCGGGTCATTGCGTCATTTATTGTCCCCACGCCAAAAGCCGGCAATGTCTGGGTTGAGAGCAGCGGGATTGCCCAGAAAGATGCAGCAGGAACCATCACCGGGATTTATGGTATCCTGCGGGACATAACGAGCGAGAAGAAAGCGCTTATCGCATTACAGGAAAGTGAGGAGAAATTCCGGGTACTCGCTGAATCATCCCCCGTTGCCATTGTCGTTTACCAGGGAAACCGGCAGGTGTACGTGAATAATTTTGTGACCCGCAAGATGGGGTACACCAGGGATGAACTTTGTGTCATGAATTTCTGGGACCTGGTCCACCCGGACGACCGGGAGATGATACAAAAGTGCGGCCTGGCCCGGCAGCGGGGTGAGGATATTCCCGTCCGCTATGAAGCCCGATTCATCACTAAATCCGGAGAAGTTCTCTGGGGAGATCTGTCTGCAGGGCAGATCCTGTACGAGGGAAAACCTGCCTGCGTTGTCATGCTGGTTGACATCTCCGAGCGCAAGGCTGCCGAGAAGGCCCTGCGCGAGAGCGAGGAGAAGTTCCGGGTGCTTGCCGGCTCCTCTCCTGTCGCGATTTTCGTGTACCAGGGTAACCGGATCATCTATGCCAATGATTTTGCCATCCGGCATACCGGCTATTCCCGGGAAGAACTCGATGCCATGAATCTCTCAGGCCTGGTCCACCCAAACTTCCGGGCCAGCGTGATAGAGAAACTGAAAGCCCGTGAGCGCGGTTCAACCGAGCCGGAGCGGTACAATCTCATGTATGTTACCCGCGAGGGGGAGGCCCGGTGGGGGGACCTTTCTGCCGGCTCCATTATGTATGGAGGAAATCCGGCAGGTGTTGCGATGCTTTTCGATATCACGGACCGGAAACGGGTGGAGGGGGACCTTCTCACAAGCAGGGAGATGTACCGGTCTGTTGTCGAGAATGCACGGGATGGCATCATCATCACCCAGGACGGGGTTTTCCGGTACGTCAATCCCCGGATCCTTTCGATAACCGGGTACCGTGAAGATGAGCTCCTCCGGCAGCCGTTTATCAGCCAGGTCCACCCCGGCGACCGGAATGCCGTTGCATCCCGGGCGCAGTCCCTCCTTTTGGGGGAATCCGGTCTTGAGGATTTCCCATACCGGATCCTGACAAAACAGGGTGCCTGCCTGTGGGTAGACTCCCGCTCTGTCCGGATTGACTGGGAGAACCGGCCTGCACTCCTCACCTTCCTGACCGATGTGACAAGGAGAACTGAAGCTGAACTGGCGCTCCGGCAGTCAGAAAACCGGTACCGGGCAATCTTTGAGAGCAGCTTAAACCCGATGATCGTTGTCGAGGACGATATGACCATCTCGCTCATTAACCGTGCCTACGAGGAGTCAAGCGGTTATTCCCGGGACGAGATCGAGGGGAAGAGAAAATGGACGGAGTTTGTCATCGACAACAAGGATCTGGAGAAGATGAAACAATTTCACCGAAAGCGCCGGGACAATCCCGGGTCTGTTCCCCGCTCCTATATGACCGTGCTTCTCGACCGGTTCGGTGTCTGGCGCAACGTTATCCTGACGGTCACACTCTTTCCGGATACCCGGCAGAGCCTTGTCATCATGGCGGATGATCCCGGGGCAGGCGATGGTGCGTGTCAGGCACCCGGCAATCCGGAAAAATAAAAAAGGGCTTTCGTTTTTGGACTCAGTGTTCGTTGTGCGCATCGGACGGCTGCCGGTCCTGGATCATCTTCCAGGTCCAGGCAATGAAGGCCAGCTGGATAGCCAGGATGGCAAGGGCCGAGATAGCGTCTGTCCAGCCCAGCAGGAACCCGCCTTTCAGGGTGCCTTCCGCTGATGCGGTGCTCCAGGTCAGCGGCCACATGATCAGGATATTTTTGGTGATGGCAAAGATCGCAGCAAAGATAATCCCGAAGACTGCCAGGGTTATGACCATGCCGGGTTCGTAGGTGCCGATATGATATGCCCCCAGGCAGATGCCGGTCAGGCATATACCGGGGACGATGCCGAATGCATCATCGAACCTTATCTGGAGCCAGCTGAAGAGGAAGAACGGCTCCCAGAGGATGATGGCATTGGTCAGCATGTGGGGGACAAGGGCTATCCCGTACGATGCAAAGTGATGAAGGACAAAGAAGAGGAAGATGAGGGTCAGCA
>JAAZNH010000041.1 GCA_012798365.1 Methanomicrobiales archaeon
ACCATAGAGCAGGACGCCCTTGGGCGGCTCGATGCCCAGCCTTTCGAAGATCTCCGGGTGGCGCAGCGGGAGCTCAATCATCTCGCGCACGAGCTGCAGCTCGCGGCCCAGGCCGCCGATATCCTCGTAGTGGATATCCGAGACTTCCGGCTTGCCCTCTTCGGGCTTGTAAGGCTCTTCGCGGAGTTCGATCTCGGTATCATCCGTGACAATGACCATGCCCTTGGGGGCAACCTTGGTGATCACAAGCGTAATGGAATTCCCGATAACGTCAACGCGGACAGCCTGCCCTTCAATCACTGGCCGCCCGCGCAGGACACGGGAAAGGTACTGCTCACCCCCGACCAGCCGGATCGGCTGTGTGGGCTGGACAACGATCTTCTTTGCATACTCGGCTTCGGATTTGGAGATCTTCACTTTCTCGTCAATACCAGTCCCTGCATTGCCCCGGATGTTCCCGTCAATACGGAGGATCCCGTACCCGGTATCCTGGGCAAATCCGGGCCAGACAATCGCTGCTGCCTTCCTCTTGCCCTGGATCTCAATTACGTCACCGGAAACAAGCCCCATCTTCTTCATGACCTCGATGCTGAGCCGGGCAATACCCCGGCCTGCGTCGTCATGCGCTGCCTCCTTGATGGTTACTTCATAATAGTCCTTTTCTGTCATCGTAAAGCACCTCGGTTATTCAAGGTTTACCATAAGTTAGCGTGCCTTACTATATAAACATATGGTTGGATCCACCAGAAATTTCCCCGTCTTTATCTAAGGGATAGTGGCGTATTTTGCCGATTCCTGACCGCGGGAAGGAAAAACAAAAAAAACTGAATTATTCCAACTCAACTTTACTTGTCAAGATAACAAGCCAGATTTCGCGCGCAACAGGAAAAACAAGCCTTTATCTTGTCTTTGAGGTAACCGATATGGCATGAGTATCGTAGCAGATGCCAAGAAGGGCATCGTAACTGAAGAGATGAAGATCGTCGCTGCCTATGAAGGTGTCACTGAGGATTTCGTCCGCCGCGGCGTAGCCGGGGGCCATATTACCATTCCGGTTTCCCCCTACCGTAAAGTGAAGATCTGCGGTATTGGTGAAGGACTGCGTACCAAGGTAAACGCTTCGATTGGAACCTCTTCTGATATCGTCAACATTCCGGAAGAAATCGAGAAAGCAAAACAGGCCGAACGTGCCGGTGCAGATACCCTGATGGAACTTTCAACGGGCGGGGATTTCCTTGAAATTCGCAGGCAGGTCATTGCCAATACGTCACTTTCAGTGGGGTGTGTCCCGCTTTACCAGGCTTTCATCGAAGCAGCCCGGAAATACGGTGCTGTCATCCACATGAAGGAAGATGACCTTTTCCGTATCACTGCTGAACAGGCAAAACTCGGCTCCAACTTCATGGCCATCCATACCGGTATCAACTGGGAGACCGTGAAACGGCTGAAAAACCAGGGCCGCCATGGGGGCCTTGTTTCACGGGGCGGCGCATTCATGACCGCATGGATGCTCCACAACGAGAAGGAGAACCCGCTCTATACCGAGTTTGACTACCTTCTTGAGATCATGAAGGAACACGAGGTCACACTCTCGTTTGGGAACGGCATGCGGGCAGGCGCTGTTCATGACGCAACTGACCGGGCGCAGCTCCAGGAGCTCCTCATCAATGCAGAACTCGCAGACAAGGCACACAATGAAAATGTGCAGGTAATTGTCGAGGGCCCGGGTCATATCCCGATTGACGAGATCGAAGCCAATGTCAAGGTAATGAAACGGGTCACCAACAACAAACCGTTCTATATGCTCGGGCCGCTTGTTACCGATATTGCACCGGGCTATGATGACAGGGTAGCTGCAATCGGCGCTGCCATCTCCTCTTCCTGCGGTGCCGATTTCATCTGTTACGTGACCCCCGCAGAACACCTTGCTCTCCCCACACCGGAAGAGGTATATGAAGGGGTAATGAGCTCAAGGATTGCAGCCCATGCCGGCGACATGATTAAACTGAAAAAGACCCGTGACCTTGACCTCGAGATGGGGCATGCACGCCGCGACCTGGACTGGAGCCGCCAGTTTGCCGTTGCCATGAACCCGTCACGGGCACAGAGTATCCGCAATGAACGGATGCCGGCCGATTCTGATGCCTGCACCATGTGCGGTGACTACTGCGCGCTCAAGATTGTCAACCGCCACTTCAAATTCTAATCAATTCCATTTTTGCAGAACACGGCAAACCGATTATCCACACATACGTGCAGACCCTCGTCCAATATCCTCAAATATTCTCCGGATAAAAAAATAACCAGCATGGTGATGCAGCATCGAGATTAATTTTGGGGGATTCATTCCCCTCTCAACGGTCGACTGGCGCGGGAGATCTGTCTGCACGATTTTTCTCCGGGGCTGCCCGGTCCGGTGTGCCTACTGCCAGAATTCAGCAATTCTCACCGGCAGCGACATGCGGGAGATTTCTGAAATCACCGGCATGATCCGGGGATCGCTGCTTGCAATAAGCGGGGTAATATTCTCCGGAGGGGAACCGACCATGCAAAAAGAACCCCTGCTTGCACTTGCACGGGCAGCAAAAAAAATGGGACTTGCAGTCGGCATCCACACCAACGGGGTTTATCCCGATACCCTCCAGGCCCTGATCGATTCCGGGCTGGTGGATCACGTTGCCCTTGATATCAAGGCACGGTGGGCGCGGTATAATAATCTCCTGAAAGGAAATTATGTTGAACAGGTGCAGAAATCCCTTGCCCTCTGCAGGGATGCGCATAACAACGGCTACCTGCCGGAATTCGAAGTTGTCATTACCCTCTTCCGCGGGTATGATGACGAGGTTGCTGCCATTGCGCAGGACGCCGGCGATGTTGATATCGTACTCCAGCAGGGAGTTACCGGAAAAGTAAAACCCTTATCAGAAACCGAGATGAAAGGAATTGCTGACTCGCTCCCGCGGCCGGTCAGGATCCGCACGCGTGAAGGAGGTGAAATTGTCTATGAAGGTGATCGGAGTCGTCGGAATGCCCGCAAGCGGCAAAGGTGAGTTCTCGAAAATAGCGTCCGGCATGGGCATTCCGGTCATCGTCATGGGTGACATGATCCGGAAGGCCGTCCGGGAGGCGGGTCTGGAGCCTAATGATACCAATTTCGGGGCAACTGCAAACCGGCTCCGGGCTGAACGGGGCATGGACGCAATTGCCCAGCTCTGTGTACCGGAGATCCGGAACCAGGATGCTCCGGTAGTCCTGGTTGACGGGATCCGTGGGGATACCGAGATCTCGCTCTTCCGGAAAAATTTCTCCGGTTTTCTGGTCATCAGTATTGATTCGTCTTTTGAAAACCGGCTTGCCCGCATCGCAGTCCGGGCCCGGTCCGATGATTTCACCACAGCCGATGCCCTGCATAACCGCGATTCGCGGGAGCTGGGCTGGGGCCTCGGAAAGGCCCTGGCGATGGCTGACCTCCACCTGGTAAATGATGGGACGCTTGACGAATTTACCAAAAACGTCCAGGATTTACTCAAACGCCTGGGGCAAGGCTCATGAAGATCGTGCCCTATTTCTCCTCATCCTCGCGGGTCTGGGATGACATCAGCTGGGTCCCTGCAATCGAAGATGCCGGGTACCCGGGCTGGGAACTCATGAGCGACGGGAATTACCGGCTTGAGGACCCCGTGTGTTTTGCCCGGATTAAGGGAGTATTGGAAACAACAAATCTCAGGGTGTCCGTGCATGCACCGTTTGGCGACCTCAACCTTGCAACGCTCAATGATCCGATATGGCGGGAGTCGATCCGCCAGATGTGCACCTGTATCGAACATGCAGCAGACTTTACCGACATCGTGACCATCCATCCCGGCTACATGTCCCCGGTCGGCAAACTGATGCCGCAGAAGACCTGGGATCTGCAAAAAGAGGCCCTGCACCAGATCGGGAAATGTGCTGTCGACCATCATGTCACGGCATGCCTCGAGAACATGATCGGGATCAAGGAATTCCTCTGCCGGTCACCGGATGAACTTATCGGGATGACGGAAGGAATCGAGGGAATTGGCATGACCTTTGATTTCGGTCATGCCAACACGGTCGGAAAGGTGGACGAATTCCTGAAATACGTGAGCAAAGCCCGGCATATCCACATCCATGACAACCATGGTGAGTCAGACGAACACCTTGCGCTGGGAGCCGGCACGATCAACTGGGAGAAAGCCGGCAGGATCATTGCAAAACAGTACCAGGGAATCGCGGTGGTTGAAGGCAGGTCTGTCGAAGAAGGCAAGAAGAGCCTCGAAGTATTCCGGAAGTGGTTTGTGTGAGCGGCGGCGAGACCCTGCACATTCATTTTCTTGGCACGGCCGGTGCTCTTCCCACCCCGCAGCGTAACCCCGCCTGCATCATGATCCGAAGGGGATCTGACACGATTCTCTTTGATTGCGGGGAGGGGGCGCAGCAGCAGATGATGCGGGCCCGGTGCGGGTTCACTATCAATGCGATCTTCATCTCCCACTGGCATGCCGATCATTTCCTCGGGGTCTTCGGGCTGGTCCAGACCATGTCCT
>JAAZNH010000333.1 GCA_012798365.1 Methanomicrobiales archaeon
CCCCCGGAGTTGTAAACAAGGGGAATGGCAAGCCCCTGCCCTGCCGCGATGCTGACAGCGCGGATCAGCTGCGGGACGATATGCGATGGAGTCACGATATTGATATTGTGGCAGCCGGCTTTCTGGAGGCGGATCATCACGGCAGCAAGTTGTTGTGGGGAAACCTCCGTTCCCTGCCCGCACTGGCTGATATCATAATTCTGGCAGAACCCGCAGGCAAGGTTGCAGTGCGCAACAAAGATTGTGCCTGACCCGCCACGCCCGACAAGCGGCGGTTCTTCGCCAAAATGCGGGCCGTAGCTTGAGATGGCCAAAAGAAGCCCGGTACGGCAGAAACCTTTCTTATCATGGAGCCGGTCCGCCCCGCACCTTTTGGGGCAGACTGAACAGGAAGCAAGGAGCTCGTATGCCCGGTCTGCCCGCTCCTCAAGTTCGCCGGTCTCATGCAGCTGCAGGTATGCCGGGAGCGGTTGTTTCCCGTTCATCGTAACCATCTCCTGCCGGCAGATGGATATTCCTGCCGTTCAGGTGTGTTCTTCGGTAATATTCCCGTTCAGTGCTGTCACGAACCGGAGGCCGGTGCATGCCCGGGCAGCCAGTTCATCCATGCCGATCTGCTGTTCGATTGCCAGTACTTCCTCAAGGACTGCTGCCGTTGCCGGCATCTTCGGTACTGCCCGGCAGGCAAGGTCGCCCGGGTGTGTCTTAAACGTCCCGATCCGCCGGGCGATCGTGACTGTCTCTTCCTTGTCAAACGTGATGAGCGGGCGGATGACGGGTATGGTGGCTGCCTGATCAACGACACCGAGGTTTGCCAGGGTCTGGGAAGCAACCTGCCCGAGGTTCTCCCCGGTAACGACGGCAAGCGCCCCCTCGTGGGCCATCAGGAGACCCGCGACTTTGAACATGAACCGCTTGCAGAGGACGCACCGGTACCGGGGCGGCACTTTGTGTTCGCTCATGCGATCAAAAAGCGGTTCGCTGCAGGCAATCACGAGGGAAAGCGGGTTGCCCGAGCACCAGGGCGAAAGGTTCCGGTGGTTATCGATTGCAGCGGCAGTCACATCCGCCCCGGCCCAGCGGCCGGCGTCAAGGTACAGGTGCGTGATCTCGCAGCCCCGCTTCATGGAGAGCCAGGACGCCACCGGGGAATCGATCCCGGCCGAGAGGAGGACCAGCGCCCTCCCCTGCGTGCCCCAGGGAAGGCCGCCCGGCCCCGGAATGCGGTTATCATACACGAGACCTCCGATATCCCGGATCTCGACGAAGATCTCGTAATCCGGCGTGTCAAGATCAACCTCCAGTCCCGGAATATTGTCGTAGATGTGCGACCCGACCAGGGTCCCGAGCTCCTGGCTGTTGAGGCCGGTCTTGTACTGACGCTTTGCACGCACGGCAAAACTCATGCCGGCTTTCAGCCGGGATGATGCAAGGGTGAGGGCGACAGAGGAGATCTCTTCCAGGTCCGTGGAGGTCCGGCGGCACGTGCTCACATCGATGATGCCAAAGATGCGGGCAACAATGGCCGCGGTCTTATCAGGATCATCGCCATGGATCAGGATCCTCCCGCGGGGTGTCTCGTACCTGCATTCTTTCCCGGCAGCAGCTAGGGCTTTTCTGATATTGCGCAGGAGCATGCCGATAAAATGGCGTTTGACCGGTTCGCTTTTCAAAAAGAGCTCCCCGTACCGGGCCATCACGAGGCACTCCTGCCCCGGCCTGCTGCCAGCGTCTTTCATAATCCCTTGATGTATTGCCGTTCATGCGTGATAACCGTTCGCCGTTTCCGGCACGCGGGGAAACATGGGGGAATAATCCGGCCCGGCATACCTCCAGTGATTGTGCATTGAACTGGTTTTTTGGCCAGTGAGCCGGATTTTTTCTGGCCACGTCCGGCATTGTTGTTCTGATAATTTCTCGTTTTGAAAATGTTTCGTTGAGATACCGTTTTGTTCGGAATTTTTTGTTTTGCACATTTTTTTTGTTTTGTTTTTTCGTTTGGAACACGGTCATTCCAGGTTTCATTTCTCCCGGGTTCTGCATTTCACCGGAATTTTCTCAAAAGATAATACAGCCAGGTACACGTCCGTGCCGGTTCCGGCAATACCTTTTTTATCCTGTACGGGTATTTGCCAGACCCCGGGCGAAATCATTTAATTACGGGAGGCAATACTGTACTGAAATGGCGAAGAAGGCGACAAAGAAAGTTGAAGAAGAGCCGCTCAAGTTGTTCTACATTTTTTACAACCAGGAGCGCTGGGACAACTGGTTAAAGACTCTCTCTGAATCGAGTTTTGAGGTTGACCCAAAGAGCGAGGAGCTGCCCGAGGGCTTCCGGATCCTTGACGGTTTCTCGGTCGATATCACCATCGAGGTCCTCAAGATCATCAAGCTCTACCAGAACAAGCGTTTCTCTGCAGAGGAGGCCCTTGACAAGCTGGCCCAGGTTGAGGCTATTGTCATGTCCGCTCCCCCCAAGGGCGACCTTGAAGAGATTGTCGAGATCCTGCAGCTGCCCAAGCTCGTGCTCTTTGGCGGCAGCCGCAAGTACCTGTCCGGCCAGTTTGACAAGGATATCAAGACGCTGGTCAAGGCCGGTAAAGGCCAGATCGACAAGGATATGGAACAGGCCCTTGAGACGGCATCCAACATCGCCGCTGCCGTCATCGATGGCGCAGCCTGCTGCGGCAAATATGTCAAGGACGATCTTGAGAATCCAACCCTCTTCGATGAATGGCTCATCGAATGCGAGCGGATCAATGAAGGCATGACCTCCCTCAAGAACTTTGACGAGAGCACCGGAGACGACGATTGATCGCAGACCGGGCCCGTTTCCGGCACGCAAAGAAACTTGAACGGCTCGCCGGCTATCGCCTTCCCGAGCTGGCTTTTTCCGGAAACATGCTCGAGACCCTCTGCTCGCGGATCAATTACGATGCTCTCGATCACCACGTGCGGGAACAGATCCTGAATTTTTTTAATGATTTTCTCCGGTGCGACTGCCGCGACTCACCGCTGTGCGGCTGCCCGGAGAAGAAATTTGCGAAAAAGGTCCTGGAACTCCGGGAGAACGGGCTCGACCACCGGCAGATTGCAAACGTGCTTCTCGATGAATACGGGATCGAACTTTTCCCGATGGATATCCTCTCATTCCTGGAAGAGTCCGTCCATGTGCTGGAGGCAATTTCCGATGTCTCACGGCTCCAGGGAAAGGATGATCTTGCAAAAAAGACGGACGAACACATCCACCTTATCGAGCGATAACCTGGCATGGAGTATCGTTGTCAACCGGTTTTCTGCCGGCTTACCACGTACGGAGCAGACCGGGAAGGTTATATTGCCAGGTACGCATAATCACCCTTTTGTTGAGATCCCGGCCCCGTTCCGGATCCTGTGCCGGGCAGGCAGCACTACCGGTACTATGCCGTGATGCACTATGGTATGGCAATATTCACCCTATTATATCGCGTTCCTTGCGGGCGGGGCCATTTCCCTTATCCTTGCCGTAACCGGGTGGCGTAACCGTACTATCATTTGCGCAAAACCGTTTGCTCTCCTGATGCTTGCGGTATCCGTCTGGTCCTTTGGTGCGGCACTTGAGGTCTCCAGTTCTGATCCCGGGACACAGATGCTTGCCATCATGCTCCAGTACCCGGGGATTGTTACGGTACCTGTGGCATGGCTCCTCTTTTCCTTTGAATATTCCGGAAGGGAGTACTGGATTACCCGGCAGAATCTCTTTCTTCTTTTCCTTGTCCCGGCGTTCTGCGTGATGATGGTTGCGACCAACAATTACCACCACCTGTTTTATTCGGTATTTGACCAGTCCGTGGTTGACGGGATTATCTATGCCGACATAACCTATGGCCCGGTCTTCTGGTTCAACATCATCTACGCATACCTGATCATCTATATCGCCATCATGCTCATTTTACAGCGTTTTGTCTATTCGTCTTCCGTGTACCGTGGCCAGATGGTGGCAATCCTGATCGCGGTATTCATCCCGTTCTTTGTCAACATCGCGTATGCAATCCGCCAGATATCGTTCACCGTGATCGATCCCACGCCGCTTGCGTTCATCATATCCGGTATTGCAATCCTTATTGGCATCGTGCGCTACCAGCTCCTGGATATTACGCCCATGGCCCACGATCTTGTCATCGCAAACATGAGTGACGGCATGGTGGTTGTGGATACCCTTGACCGGATCATCAGCCTCAATGCACCCGCCGAGCGGTTCATTGGCGTGTCCCTGAAGGGTGCAGTGGGCGTCCCGGTTCATGATCTCCTGCCGTGTGTGACGAACGCAGAGCATCGCACCGGAGAAGAATGCAGGATTGAGGAAATGCACGAGATGAACCAGACAATCGACGGGGAAGTGCGCCATTTCGAGCTCCGTATCAGTCCTATCCTGACACGGCAGGCTGGTGTGCGGGGACGAATCATTATGATCCGGGACATCACCAAGCAGAGGAAAGCCGAGGATGCCCTTGCGGTAGCCCGGAAGAAAGTCGATCTGCTGTCAAGCATCACCCGCCATGATATCCTCAACCAGGTCACGGTTCTTCTCCTCAATATCGATACCTTCAGGAGCGGGACCCGGGATCCGGAAATGCTCGAACTTATCCATGTCCAGGAGAACGCGGTCGAGAATATCCAGCACCAGATCGAGTTTGCGCGGGATTACGAGAAACTCGGGGTGAATGCCCCCCAGTGGATGAATGTCATGGAGATCTTTTACCATCTGATGCCGGTTATGGGGACCTACAACATCACCTTCCATCCGCCGGATATGGACATCGAGATTTTCTCAGACCAGCTCCTTGAGCGGGTATTTTACAACCTTGTCAACAACTCCATCGAACATGGCCAGCATGTCACGACAATCAGCCTGTGCAGTATTCCCACGGATGCAGGCCTTACGATTCTCTACGAAGATAATGGTGTGGGAGTTCCGCCGGAAAACAAGGAGCGGATCTTCGAACGCGGTTTTGGCAGGCATACCGGTCTTGGCCTCTTCCTTGCAAAGGAGATTCTCGGCATTACCGGCCTGTCCATCCGGGAGTCCGGTGTTTTTGGCACCGGCGTCCGGTTCGAGATCCGGGTGCCACCCGGGCAGTTCCGGATCAGGACGTAGTGCCGCGCCGGGGTACAGTTCCCTGTCCCGTTCCTCCCGGTTATACTGCTTCATTGATGTCCATGATCACTTTTGAATGGCAGCGCGGGCACGGGACCCGGACCGGGTGGCGTGACCGCTGGAGCGAGTAAAGGCGCGTTCCCATGTAAGTCCATGCATGGCTGCACCGGTGGCAGGTCATGCGGCAGCTGGTGTACTGGCTTTCCATGATCAGATTCCGGACAACCCCGCGTATTAAGAAGAAGGATGGGGGGTGTGAAAGTGAATTTTTCCGGTTCGCAGCCACTACTGCATAGACCGGCTTTTCGCGGCCGGCTTCCAGCTGCGGCTCGTGAGCGTGCTTCCTTCATCTTTCTGCGATTCTGCCTGGCCGATCAGTTTCCGCAACATGCACGGAGTGATGAACTGCCCGGTCATGACATGGATCTTCTGCCGGCCGGTATCCTCATCGGTCTCATGGCAGAGGATGAAATCCTGGTCTGCTGCAAGTGCATGGACCAGCAGTTCCGGCAGGGTATCAAGGAGCGGCTTTCCTTTCTTTGAACCGCGTTTCGCGTGCGGTGCCATGCGTGATGGTTGGGGAACGGCAAATCATAATGCTTGCGGGAAGAACCGGTCCCGTTCGCCGGGCCCTGGTAAAACCACAATCCTTTATTGGCGGATGATCCATAGTAGCAATATACGGCGTGTGACCCGTCCCATGCCCTCCACTCTCCTCCGAAAAAACCATGCGACAATGATTCCCCAGGCAGCGGTGTTCAGGCAGTTCCATGCAGACCAGCCCCTTACCGGGGATCCGGATCATGCGCTTCTCGATCTTCCGGAGGAATTGTTCCTCTGGTTTGCTGCGGCAGTCCGCAACGAGCCCCGGCAGGCACCCGATCTCCCGCCCGGGGAATGGCAGGCAGGCATTCATGCCCTTTCCAGCCATGGCATTCTCCCCCTCATCGCCTGGAACCAGGATTCCTGGCCGGTGGACTGCCGTCCCCCGGAAGAGATCCGGGCCGGCCTCTCCCGCACTCTCGTGTCTGCCGGTGCCCGGGGCCTCCGGGCCGGCCGGCAGATCGGGGATGTCACCAGCGCTCTTGAGGATGCAGGCATTCCCGTTCTCCTGATGAAAGGGCCTGCGCTCGCCCGCACCGTGTACCCGGATCCTGCCCTGCGCATCTCTTCCGATATCGACCTGCTGGTCAGGCCGGATGATATTGCCCGGTGCGAACCGGTGTTTGAGCGTCTCGGCTACGAATGTCCCGAGCATTCGTACCGGCTCGAACCCTGCGGCCGGCACCACCAGGTCTTTTTCCCGGCGGGAAATGCAAGCCCGGTCGAACTCCACTGGGTTGCCGATTCCGGCTACCGGATGTTCCGGCCCTGCTGGCTCGACACGGCCTTTGAACGAGCGATCCGGATCTGTTCAGAGGATCTCTCGTGTTCCACCCTGCACCCGGTCGACCATCTCACGGTTCTTGCGTACCATCATGTGTTCCAGCACCAGAACCTGCGTCTTGACTGGATAACGGACATCGCGTTTCTCATGCAGGCCCTTGGTGTGCCTGCCGGCTGGGAGGAGCTTCGTGCCTCCAGTGCCGGAAACCATATCCGGATCCCGCTGGAAGTCGCGTTGTCCGCTGCAGCATTATGGACCGGTGTGAAAATTCCCGAACCATTCCACGATATGACCCGCTGGCCGCCGGCCACCGCCCGCGAACAGACCCTCTGGCGCCATGCAAAAACCCGGCAGACGCAGATCCATTCTGAACTCTACCTGGCATTGCAGGGACTGCCCACTCTTGGCGAGAAGGTGCGATTTTGCGGCAGGTATATTTTGCCGCCGGCCGGGATGATGCACTATTACCGGAAATCCGATGCATGGTTCGATCTCCCGCTTGCCTATCTCCGGCGCTGGTCCCTTGTCCGGAATTATAAATTGTAAGCTCCGTTGGTAAAAAAACCAAAAACGATAATCCTGTGTCACGGCCCGGTTTTTAATGGCTGACGTACATGGGCTGGTTACACGAAATTATTTTTTATATCCCAGGGCCGCGGCCCGGGCATGGGCAACCCTGCAGAAATATTCAGTCTGCCCGTCCGGCATGCCGGTCTCAAGGTCAGCGTGGGCAGGGCACCACATGCACAGGTTGATGATGGGGCAGACATGGCAGGTCTCCCGGTATTCTTTCCGGCAGGATGTCATGGCCCGGACCTTCGGGATGAAGCGGTGCCAGGCATCCTCAATCGAACCGTTTGCGAGATCGTACACGCAATCAGGATGATTCAGGGATTCGCATAACCGGAATTTCCCGTCAGGGCTGATCACAAAACTGCTGGTCCCGGCGCCGCACGTTATGAGAATATCCGAACCTGGATCACCGGGGCCGTCGCTGATGTATTCATGGCAGTTTTTCTTCAGCGACTCACTCCGCTCGGGGTCAGCTTTTTCCAGGGCAACGATCTCTTCCGGGCTGAGCCGTTCCTGCCGGATTTCCGCGTTCCGGGCCGGGTCGCGATCCATTCTCAGGTGCAGGAGGGGATCAAACCGGTAGTAATCCTTTGTGCGTGCCCGGGAAAATGCTGCAATCTGTTCTGCCTCGTGAAAATTGGACCGGATTGCCATTGCCTTGAGCCTGACTTTGATCCCTGCGTTGTGCAGCAGGTCCAGTCCCCGCATGCATGCATCGAATGAACCGGGGCACCGGGTCACCCGCTCGTAGGTCTCGCGGGTAACGCCATAGACGGTCACTTCAATATCGCGGGGCGGGTACCGGCGGAAGAGTTCAACATGTGATTCGTTGATGAGGGCTGCGTTGGTCAGGACCGAGACAAGGAGCCCCTTTCGTTTCAGGCCAACGTAGATCCCGGCAAAGTCCGGCCGGAGCAGGGGTTCTCCGCCCGTGATGGTACACCAGATCGCACCCAGCCGGACTGCCTCGTCCGCAATGGCAAAAATCTGTTCAGCGCTGAGTTCCTTCTCCCGGGCACAGGTATCCCCGGCAGGGAGGTTGATGTAACAGTGCCGGCAGTTGTTGTTGCACCGGGCGGTAAGTTCGAGCGTAAACGATACGCAGCCCCGGCCCTTTTCCATGGTTTCCCACAGGTCGAATGATCCGAGGGGTTTCCGGGTGACTAACGGCGTTGTCATCAGCAGCGTCTTCCTGCAACGAGTTCCCGTTCGCTGGTGATGGAATTGCTCATTGCCTGTCTCACGCTCGTTTTTACCTGGACTGTCCTGTGCAGGAGTGAGGACTTCCTTTTCAGGACCGGCTGTCCCCGGTCCGGGATCCGGTCAGCCCCCCTGCTTTTCCCGCAACCACGCGGGGAATCCTGATGACGATGCCCGCAACTCTGGTCATCCGCTGCAGGATGTTGTGCCTGCTCATGCATGCAATCAGGCTCCGCTCACAGCCAAGCCCGGCACGGACAATCCTGCCATTGCGCTCCACCCGGGTTACCCGGCCCAGGATGTGTTCCCGGTCAACCGGCAGATCCGTCTCTCTCCGGTTATCTCCCTTGATGAGACAGGTGCGGGGTTCCGCCGTAATGACCCGGTGGACAACAAGGTTCCCAAGAGCGGGATACGTAAATGCCACCACATCCCCGGCCCGCGGGCTGCCGGCCGGCAGCGGCTCGATCGTCAGGATATCCCTGTTGCGGATGAACGGAGACATGCTGTGCCCGTATGCCGTGAACCGGAAGGGTTTGTTCTTTGCAAGAACTGCCCGCAGCAGTTCAAGCCTTACCTCACCGGTAAAAGTCCGCTCGCAGCCCGTCCGTACATAGGAGGCCGGATCATCAGGTGGCAATGACCATTCTCCTCCGGAGGAGTTCGGTTACAATACCCTGCACATCCCGCTCGATCTCCCCGTCCGGGGCATCGTATTCACCGGCAAGCGAGGTGGCGATATCACCAATATTCTGCTGTCCGTCAAGCCGCTCCCAGATCGCCCTGCCGGTCTCATTTAAGGTATAGATCTCGTCTTCCATGTCCCCGATCCCGGAAACGAGCGGTACGATGATGAGTTCCCCCATAATCTCCCGTGATACAACATCGCCGGACCTCTGGATTATGGAATCACGGGTGATCGTGATTTCGTCTGAGTTACTCTTCATGTGGTATAGTACCTCTTGTGCGGGTGGATAAAAAGATTGGGAGTTTGTCTGAAGTGGTGTAATGCACTGTTTTCACCAGGGATAGTTGTGCGATCCGGGATCCTTTCACCAGACTGGTTCATTAAAAAAAGCTTTACTGTTGCCAGAAAATCTGCTATGAACTGTTCTGCTTGCAGATTTTGCATTTTTTGCCTTTTACACATGCGCCAAATGTAGTACCCGTACTCGCACTTGCGAGATACTGCAGGCTCGCGTTTACTTTGCAGGCGGCCTGTTTCTTCAGCACACTTTCATCGGAAGTGTTCCGTACAACGATGACTAATTCCGGTCGTATCCACCTCTTTCTCATCGTCAGGCCACTCACGATCAATCACTAGCTCTTGACTGGTATTGCTATTTATCCGTTCTGAACCTGACCGGGACCCGCGTAAGGGCCGGTTGTCGGGGGACCGGGCAGCGATGATACCGGTTGCACGAAGGCCCGGATAGGCAGGGGACTCCGCGTGCCTGCCGGTGAGGCCCGTGGGATGGGGGGCGGTTTTGGACAATCCAAAATGGCGACCGGACTTTCCCGGTAATGGAGCAGGAACAGGTGCCCGGATTCCTGTTATAATGCCTAAGGAAAAAAGATTACGATGCATTGGGGGTGATGCAGGAGAGGCAGACCATCCTGTCACCACTGCCGAACAACCGCATCATGCAGGATGATTTCCGTGAGCGTGAAGTGATTGTGCTTCGCGCAGTAGTGCCCAGGGAAATAATAACCGTGGCATCCTTGCATTTGGTTAATAGATTCTCATCAGTGGTATTCCGGACCAGCACAACCAGTTCGGGTTTTGTCCAGGTTTTTTTCATCGCTACACTCACACATCTGCAATATAATATTCATTTCCGTGTGCTGATATTTATTCGCTCGCTCAATAAAACGATCCGTTCGGGCCCGTTTATCACTTTCCACGCTTTTTCGCCCGCCTGAAGGAGTCCCAGGTCCACGGCACGGGCATGGGCAACCGTGCACAGGTATTCTACCGGGG
>JAAZNH010000334.1 GCA_012798365.1 Methanomicrobiales archaeon
AGTTTCATCCCATTGTCCCAGATAGTATTGGCAAGGATGACGAGCTTGATGGCCGCATCGATTCCCTGGACATCGTAGGTCGGATCAGCTTCCGCGTACCCCATCTCGCGGGCTTCGAGAAGCGCCTGGTCGTACGTGAGACCCTCGTCCGCCATGCGGGTCAGGATGTAATTGCAGGTCCCGTTCAGCACACCATACAGGCCGAGGATTTCATTGCCGGCAAGCCCGTGTTCGAGCACGTGCATGACGGGAATCGCGCCGGCTACCGTGGCCTCATACCGGAGTGCAACGCCTTTCTTCTTTGCCATGGTGCGCAGCTCCTTGCTGGCAAGGGAGACCGGGCCTTTGTTGGAGGTTACAACGTGTTTCCTGCGGCCGAGGGCTGCCTTGATGTACCCGATTGAAGGTTCTCCGGTCAAAGCATTCGTGGGAGAGACTTCAACAAGGACATCATAGTCCGCAGTTTTGATGATGTCCATGACAGATACGGCCGGATCGCCGCAGAGCCCGATCTTTTTCTTCTTCTCAAGGACCGCCGGGATATTCAGGCCTGCCGGGTCCATACACCCGCTTTTTGAGTCCGCGATTGCGGTGATGGAGAGGCCGAGGTCCTTTTTTGCCACCATCTCGGCAACCCCGCGTCCGACCGATCCGAGGCCGATGAGTGCAATCTTCATGCAACATCCTCCAGGGGTTCAATGAGCAGGAGGGATTTCTGCTGGGAGACCCGGCGCAATATGGCGATAGCGGCGGCCATATCGCTCTTGCTGACCGATTTTATGGTGATTCGTGATGAGGAACGTTCATTCACCGCAGGCATGCTCATCGAGAGTTCACTCACTTCGGCAAACCCGGTGGAATCGATCTGGTCAACGGTATCGGAGAGATCGGTGTGCATGAGGTGTCCGATCAGGATGACGGTGCGCTTGTAGAGGAGCCGCTCCTCGCCGATACGCTGGATATGGACGCCCTGGTCCTTGAGGAGCTGGATCAGTTTCTCAAGCCGGCCTTCCGGTAATTCAAGCACGATCTGGACATTGAGCGACCCGCGCTCCCGGTCCGGCTCGCGCTGGTGAATGACGGCAATAATATTTCCCCCGACATCGGACATCGGCTTGAGCGCTGCCACGAGCTGGCCGGGGGAATCCTTCATTTCGAGTTTCATGGAGACCTGCAAGAAACCACCTGACTGAAATGTGTACCTGCCTGCAAGATAAGCCTTTATTATCCAACCGGCCTGTGGGGGAAAAGAATGTTTAATCCCAGGCCCGCAGGGCAACTTCAGAGCCGGCGGAGTTTCCGGTCAACTTTTTCAAAGAAATTCCGGCGGATATCCACAAAAAGGGCGGGCTTATCGTTCCGGATAATCCGGATACTTCCTTCTGTGCCGAGTTCGAAGGTCTGCTGGCCGTCAATGACCAGGTTTGCAGGCTTGGCACTGTCAACCCGTATTTCAAGATGCCGGTTGCTGCTGATGAGGTGGGGGCGGGCGGAAAGCAGGTACGGGGCGAGGGGGACAAGAAGGAATCCCTGGATCCGGGGATCGACAATCGGGCCGCCGGCACTCATGGCATACGCGGTTGATCCGGTGGGGGTACTAATCAGGAGGCCGTCAGCCCGGAACTGTTCGGCCATAACACCATCGACAATAATCGAGAACCGGAGCATTTTTGCCGGCCGGGTTGTCACGATCAGGGCTTCGTTTAGGGCAACGCCAAGGGACTGGTTGTCGCGTACGAGCGATATGCGCATGCGCTCCTCAACCGAGAATCCCATCGGCAGTTTCCTGATGTAATCCAGCGCTTCGGTCTGTTCAAGATCCGCAAGGAACCCGACTTCACCCCAGTTGATGCCCAGGATTGGTGCCGGGTTTCTCATCTGCTGGATCGTACGCAGGATGGTACCGTCACCCCCGACAACAATAACAACACCGGCTGTTGCGTTTTCCAGAGGATCGCCGGTTGTATGAAGGGCAGCGGCAGTATCAGAATCATATGAAACCACGCATCCCACCGATTCCAGGGTCGAGCGTATCGTTTCTGCGAACCGGAGTGCCGCCTCATTATCGATCCGTGATACAATCAGCGCCTTCAAGATCTCACCGTAAATATTCGATGACTTTGTGATGAATACTGCCGTTCGTGGCAATTAAGCTTCGGCCAACCGTTACATCTTCCGGGAACCGGATATCATTCCCGTCAAGATCAGTAACCTTGCCACCGGCCCGGCTGCAGACCAGCATACCGGCTGCGGCATCGGTAACCCGGAGTGTGCCGCGGAGGTCGATAAACGCATCGATCCTCCCCGCCCCAACATAGCAGAGCTCAAGAGCGGATGCACCAAGGAGCCGCCACCGGCGGATCTTCTGGCCCAGCTGCATGACACAGTCGGGATCGAACTTCCGGCCGTACACGCTGACTGCACAGGATGCAAGGTTCGTGGTCCTGGATACATGGAGGACTTTACCATCAAGCAGGGCCGGCTTGTCCGCTTCAGCCGTGAAGGTTTCACCGGTAGCAAGGTTCCGGACAAATCCTTTCTGTACCACGCCATTCTCTGCCCAGGCTAGTGATAGGGCGTAAAACGGGATACCGGCAACAGCGTTGAACGTGCCATCAACAGGATCGAGAAAAATCGTGCCACTACCTTCAGGGAACCGGACCTTTCCCGCCTCTTCACTCACCAGAAGGGAGCACAGCGCGTTTTCTTCAAGGAACCGGACAACGGCATCTTCAGCGGCCTGGTCAATCTTCTTGGTCGGGGTCCCGTCAGCACCCATTTTGACGATCTCGCCACCGGCCGGCTCTCCGATAAACGGGGAGATCTCATCGTGCACAATACCGGCAACCTGTTCACAGGCAGCAAAAAAATCCATATCTGCTAAAATCCCTGGCTATGGCAGTATTTATGTAATGCAATA
>JAAZNH010000335.1 GCA_012798365.1 Methanomicrobiales archaeon
TCGTTGTGGACGGCCTCTCCAACGGGACGGTCTCAGAATATACCTTTGGCAACGTGATGGCCAACCACACGATTGCCGCATCGTTTGCCATCACGACATTCAATATCACGTCTTCCGCATCTGCCGGCGGGACCATCGCACCCGACGGAGTCACCACCGTGAATTACGGGGCCAACCAGACCTATACCATGACAGCGAATGCCGGAAAGACCCTCATCGATGTGATGGTGGACGGTGCTTCTGTTGGTGCGGTTCCGACTTATACCTTCACCAATATCACAGCAGATCACACCATTGCCGCCTCGTTCGTAACAACGAGTTATACGATCACGGCCACTGCGGGTGCCGGCGGTAACATCACCCCCTCCGGTGCAGTCCAGGTGTACGAGGGGACCGACCAGATGTTCACCATCTCTCCTGACAGCGGCTACCATGTTACTCACGTGTACGTTGACGGGGTCTCCCAGGGATCCATCACTACCTATACCTTCACCAATGTAACAGCCGCCCATAATATTGCAGCAGCATTCGGGGTCAACCCGGTTATCACGGCAACGGCCGGGAGCGGCGGCACCATCACCCCCTCTGGCGCCGTGAGTGTTGACTATGGCACGAACCAGACATTTGCAATCACGCCAAATGCCGGGTATCATATCACCGATGTCCTGGTTGACGGGGCTTCGCAGGGCGCGGTTTCCAGTTACACGTTCACAAACGTTGTGGCAGACCATACCATCTCGGCAACGTATGCCATCAACACCTACACTCTCACGCCATCGGCCGGGGCCCATGGCTCGATCAGCCCGAGCGGTGTCCAGACCGTCAATTATGGCGGGAGCCAGGCCTTCACGATGACACCGGAATCCGGGTATGTTGTCGCGGAGGTGCTGGTTGACGGGGTTTCCGTGGGGGCGGTTACCAGTTACACATTCACCAATGTGCAGGCCTCGCATACCATCGCCGTTTCATTTACCCCGATAACCTACACGATTACTGCAACGGCAGGGGCAGGGGGCACCATTACTCCGTCCGGAGCCGTGAGCGTGGATGAGGGGGCAAACCAGGCATTCGCTATTGCCGGCAGCACCGGGTATCACATTGTGGATGTGGTTGTCGACGGCGGTTCCGTGGGCCCGGTTACGAGCTACACCTTCACGAACGTTGTCGCGGACCACTCAATCTCAGCAACCTTTGCCATCAACACCTATACGCTCACACCATCAGCAAGTGCCGGAGGTTCGATCAGCCCCTCAAGCCCGGTCACGGTCAACTATGGCGGGAGCCAGACCTTTACCATGAGCAAGAATCCCGGGTACTATATTGCTGATGTCCTTGTCGATGGTGTATCAGTCGGGGCGGTAACCAGCTACACGTTCTCGAACGTGCAGGCGTCTCACACGATCTATGCCTCGTTTGCCGCGAACCAGCGCAACATGATATTCTACGACGGGTTCGAGACCGACACCCGCTCCACATATACGCGAGTCAATGGCGGCAACATTGCATGGAGCACGACAAACCCCAAAAATGGCACTCACATCATCCGGGAGCGGAATGTCGCCTCGATGGCCAAGACCATCTCTACTTCCGGGTATTCTGATGTGGTTGTCCAGTTCGCCTGGAATTCCGTGATGAACCAGGCATCAGATTATGCCTATTTCCAGTATTCTCTCGATGGATCATCCTACACGACATTCTGGTCACAGTATGGGCCGACAACAAGCCAGTCGTCCCTCTCTACGGTAACCACAACCATGCCAACTGGTGCTTCTAATAACCCGAACTTCAGGATCCGGTTCGGGATTGCTGCCAACGCGAACACCGATTACTTCTATGTCGATGATATCATCATAACCGCAATCGCCATCTGAAGGGGGGGGATACCCTTTTTTATCGGAAAAACGGGTCACGGACCCTGATGCAGGCAAAGGATCCTGCCGACGTTGCTTCCTCCAGATATACCGGGGTACCGTGTGCCGGATCAGGATATGTTCTGCCCGAAAAACCGTCCGGCTGTGAGAAAATCTACCGGATCTTCCCGTACAGGAACCCGGCAATAAACGGTCCTGCAATCGCGCCCAGCAGGATGATGATGGTATTCCACGAGACCGTGTCAAACCCGATGACAATATCCTGCATGATGATAAGAATGAGGACAATTACCCCGAGCGTCAGGGCAAGGCTGTCGGCAAGGGCCATCGGCTCTTCCGGACGGAGGAGAAGAAAATAGGAGAGCAGGGCCACGATGACCATGAACAGGTAGACAAACGGCTGGATGAACGGGACAAGAAGTGTCTTCTGCAGCGAATTGAGGATATCAACCACGAAGACAAGGACGAGGAGGATGAGAACCTCAAACGCGGTCAGCGGGTAAATCTTCATGCACGGCACACCCTGGTACAATGCTGATCCCAGCCATGGTATTTATGGGTTAAGGGTGGCCCGTGATGAATGCACAATTACGAGAAAAGGAGAGAAGATCTGATCAGGTCTTCTCCAGTAAACGGTCCGGCGGGTGTGCCAGCACGTCTTCAAAGCTCGTGCTCCGGCCCAGCACCTCCACAACTTCCGCAAGCGGCTCGGCAAATATACCTGAAATCTCACCTTCGCCTGCCTTTCCCGGGCGATACGCCAGGTGCTCGGCAGGAGGGGTAAATCTTGCATCAACGCCGGTTTTGTTCCCCCTCGCATCGACCCGGTACCATCCATGGTCCGGGAGGTAGATTGCAGTGAGCCCGTGCAGGCCGAACGGCTGGCCAATGGAATCGGACGCAAGCCGCTGGTAGCAGAGGCCGGCCGGTATGCCGTTGGCCCGCAGGAGGGCACAGAGCAGGTGGCTTTTTGCATAGCAGAACCCGGTCCGGTGCTCAAGCACCTCGGAGGCTTTCAGGGTCACCGGGTTGAGCCGGAAATCCGCGCTGTGCCGGATCTCATCGCGGACAAAGAGAAAGCAGCGCTCTGCCACGGCGCGATCGTCAACAGGCGACGGCCCGGCCAGGTCCCGGGCTTTCCGGCGCACGGCCGGGTGGTTGTAATTGATAATCCGCGATGCCGCAATGAACTCCCGGAGGTCTGTTCCGGTCCCGTGCAGCACCGGTGGCATCACGGGATCCATCCCCGCGCAACCCAGCGGTCATATTCTTCGGGACGGAAATCCCGGTTCTCCATGACAAGATCTTTGAAAAAAGCCCGGTTGCCGGCTATTTCATCTTCCTGGTGCGGGTCGGAAAAACCTGCAGTTATTGCAGCCGCCAGGTTCCTTCCGAGAGCCCGTGCATCTGCTTCCCGACTCCCGACAGCCAGCGGATCTCCTCCGGTTGCCACACTGATCCCGCCAACCGAGACCACCGCAAGGTAATTGAGGACATGGTTCTGGTATGCCACCACCTCGTCTCCGCCGGATGTGTGGGTGCTGGCAACCGAGCAGCCGTATTTACCGGCAAGGAGCTGGTAATGGATCGCATCGGCAAGCCGGTCAAAGAAGACCTTCATCTGGCCGGAGACATTGTCGATATATACCGGGGAGGCAAAGATGATCCCGTCTGCCTCTTTCATGCGCTCAACCAGAACAGGCATGTCGTCTTCGTACACGCAGATGCCGTTGAAAGCGCATCCTTCACATGCGGTGCAGGGCGTGATCCGGAGATCGCAGAGGTCAACCAGTTCGGTTTCGGCGCCGGCTTCCTCTGCGCCGTCAAGGACATACCGGGTCAGCTGGCGGGTTGTGCTCCTTGTGGTCCGGGGGCTTCCGTGAATGGCGAGGATCTTCATGGTATTCAGTGTTCCTGATCTCTCTTTTGGTGCACCGGCCTATTATGGATGACGATAGGGGTACGGCATACCATACCGTCCCGGCCATCCTATCCTGGAAATCGCCGGCATTGAAACGCCGAATAACGTGGAAACCGTGGGGGTAAAAAAAAGGATTCAGGCGGGTAAACCTTATTTTCGCAGGGCCTTCTCGGCAATGTCGCCAAGGAATGCACCGAAGACAAGGATGATGATATAGACAACAATCACCAGGATGATGCCAAATGCCCCGAGGAAATCAAACCGCAGGCCGGAGCCTGAAGGCAGCAGGAACATGGTTGCAAGCGTGGCAACAATCCCGACAACCGCCCCGGCGATGATCCCGTTTTTCAGGATACCGGTATAGTCTTCTTTTCCCTTGTGCAGGAAACCAAATGCGATCCCGATGAAAAATGTCAGCAGTTCGAAGAGCATAGAAAAACCAGCCAGTACCAGTACATTTGCCCCTGTTCGCGGGAAAAGGTTTCCATAAATCCAGAAATGCCGGTTCAATCATGGGAGGATGGGCCGGGGATGGCCTGGAATTTCTGCCGGAACAGGTGAAGGATACACACGGCCAGAAGCGGCAGGGCAGCAACCGGCGCGGATTTCTGTGCCGGTGACGGTATGGGCGCTGGTGCGGGGGACGGGGGCAGGGCCGGAACCGGTGAGGTCTGAACCGGGGATGACGGTTCTGTTTCTGGAGCATCTATGACATAGACATGGACAAAGCCCTCTTGTAACGACGTGTCATCCGAATCGGCATACAGGATCCGGTTTTCGTCTAAATCCAGGAGCCGGGGTGCCGGTCCTCGTGAAGGCAGAACTTCCCGTGTTTTGGTCAGCATTGTGTATACCATGATGGTACCCTCCCGTTCGTCACGGAAGTCAAGGGCTGAATACTCCTGCCATACCACGAAATCATGGGAAACCAGCGGGGCGCCGGTAATGACCATGTCACCGCTGATCCGCGATTCGGATCCCGTGGCTGCATCATAGAGCCAGACAGCCGGCTGCCCGTCACGATAATCCATCCACGCGATCATGGTTCCCGCAACCTGCGGTTTCTGCTGGAGTCCTTTTACCGTGCAGACCGGCGTTTCATTACCGGTTGCCATATCATAGAGATAGATGTCGCCATCGCCGGGTTCATTGCGTTTATCGGTCCAGACAACCCGGGTGCCGGATATTGCAGGATCAATCTGGTCACCATCAGCAGTGCAGATTGGCTGCCAGGTACCGGTGGTGAGATTCTGGAATACAATATCCTGGTCGCCGCTGCCGGCTGGCGTGCGCATTGACCAGATAATCCTGTCCTGATCAAGCGATGGTTCAACATTCTCGGGCGGTTCATCCGGGCTGTGACCACCAGATGCCAGGGCAGTTTCCCGGCCGGATTCCATATCAAACAAAAAAATCGTGTTTTTGCCGTATTCGCTCCATGCAACCACCGGGCCAGAAAGGGAGAGCGGGGGATGGAACGTGTAGGTATGATGTGGTCCCGGGCTTTCAGACAGGAGTGTTGTGGTATTTCCGGAAATGTTCCTAAGAAAGAGGGTGTTTTTAAACCGTGGCGATTCGACCTTCTTCTCTTTCCAGGTATTAAGCCAGACCAGAGAGTCATCATCCAGGTTGAAAAACGATGAGAATTCCAGGAACTCATCTGTGTCTTCATCAAGTGAAATATTAGGAGAGTACAGCAGGAGGTCACTGCCGTGAAGAGCAGAGACCGGCCCAGCAGCGCCAAGAAGACCGAGTATGATAAGGATTATGAGATAAATACCGGTTCCCGATAGTGCGGGGATACCGGTAACCATTGCCACAGGGATTTCTGTTGCAGGACTCCATAGGTATACTACAGATTTCTGAATCCTGCTTACAGACCGATTATGTTTCATTGAGGTACCTGGAGATGGTTTTGATGTTATCCATTATAAAAAAAATGAGATGGAATGAAAATTATCCGCTGAAATAGTATGCGGGAGAGTGGTGGGACGCTTCAGTACTGGGCGTAATCGTGTAACCCCACGAATGGACGTGATAGTATCCGGCGGGTGGCCACATCACATTATTGGAACATGCCACAGAGTTGGTTCCCCGATTTGAGCCGGAGGTTGATCCAACAGTGCTATCGCCAGAATCTTTCAGGAACGATTCAACGTAGATATAGGAGGCGGTCCCACTCGAAAGAGTGGCAGTACTCCAGAACCGCACGCGGTTTGAGTATACTGATAGATCCCCGATTACACTCAATGCTGCTCTGGATGACAGGGTCTCACTTGATTGCAGTTCCTGTGTTTTTTCATCAGGCCAGATCATTTTCCGTGAATACATGTCCTTTTTTACCTTATCGGGCACATCCGCAAGGTGTTCCGGATGGACTTTTTCCATGTATTCGCCGATAGTGATGTCAGTACCCCAGAGCTGGTTGATCAGAGCAACCTGATCTTCATCTGCGATTGATGTCCGTGTTGATTGTCCAAGGGTGTCTGCTGCACTTACAACGGGCAGCGTGCCAAGACATAGTATGCTTACAAAAAGAAGCAACACCAAGTGTCGATAGATCGTTGTGGTCATTATTTCACCGATTTTTTTTTTAACGCAGAAAATGCGTTCAGATCGATAGGGAAGAAACCCGATTTATAATCTATGTGATAAATTTTTAACAAATGTATTAAATATGTGTTGTCTTAAAGGAAATTATAATGGCTTATTCCTTCCGATTTCCGGATAGTCTCTCCCGCGTGTTGTCTGCCGGGTTCCTGACCCTCCTGGTTGCTTTCTGTCTTTACGCCACGCTAAATTCCATCACCCTGCTATTGTTTGGTGATCCCTCGGTACATCACGCACCACGGCTGTTTCATCCTCCTGAAATCATGCTCCTGCATTACCTCTCACTGATCTCACCTTCCCTTGGACAGAGTGCCATCACTCTCCTTTTCTTGGGAATGGGTTTTTTTGCCTGTTTTGGATTCCGCAGATTGACACGAAAGACCACACTTAATCACCAGGTACGGGAGGGTGTCCTGCGGTTTATCCAGACACATCCGGGCTGTCATTTTAGCAGGCTAATGAGGGAACTTGTTGTCAACCGGGGCACACTCCTCTATCATATCAATCAATTGAAAAAATTTGGGATGATAAACCGCCGGAAAGATGGAGTTATGACCCGGTATTATCCGGGCCCTGCAGGTACCCGCCCGGCGCACCAGACAATGGAAAAACATTGGGATAACCCGGTACGCTGCCTCATCCTGTTCGCCTTACAATCAAAGGATCCCATCAGAAGTAAAGACCTGATGGAACAGGCGGGGATTTCCGGCCCGGCACTCGCCTACCATATTCGGTTACTTTCCCAGGACGGGCTTGTGATAGTGAGGCGGGATGCAGAGCAGGCCGGACGGCCGGCATGGTATTCGTTGACAGGGACCGGAAAAACAATCCTTGACAATTATGACAAGGCAACGAAACCGCCCCCAAACATACCTTCCGCACCACTCCAGGACTATCACCTTCATGATCAGAGTGCAGGTAAAAATGGTGGTGCAAGGGCCTGACACAGACCACCCATGGTGCAGGTGAGCACACCCCTTGCAAACTCCACGCCGCGGGTTGCCCGGGTTCGCTTTCCTCATGATTGGAGAATCGCGATACCACATGGGGGTCAGCAGCCCCGGTCAGCGGGATCCCGGCCGGTGAGCCGGTATTCAATCACCTTTCCTGAAACGGAATCCACAATAACGGTAAAACCGTCATTACCGCACAGGGCCGGACTCTCTCCATTCGCGTGGTATAGAAACACATAGACTCCGGCAATCCGTGAACCGGGCATACCAAGCTCATCATACCTCGCCTCCACCAGGTCAACGGATACACCGCTGTTCCGTTCATGGATCTCGGATACCGCAGCAACTTGTGCACTATCTTTTGAGACTGAAGGGGATTCCTGTCGCCCTGTCCGTGGAACATCAATCGCATACCAGAGGAGTGTTCCTGTATCCGGACCGAGCCCGCCATGGACCAGTTCCCTGCCTTGTTTGTACAGGGAGAAATCCCAAATACGATCAGCAGAGGAACGATTGATATACCTTATCCGTATGCGATCCGGGGTCCA